>CAZUZZ010000056.1:0-8293 GCA_964625055.1 uncultured Bacteroides sp.
GGGCGCGAATATACGATTTATTCCTATGAAGATGGGGAAATGGTTTGGTTTCAGGAAGTATGAGCATATCCTGCCACAACTGGCGGCGATCGAGGACAGCAGCGAGGTAGATGGTGTTCTGATCCTGCTAAATACCATGGGCGGCGATGTGGAGGCAGGTCTTGCCATTGCGGAGATGATCGCCTCCCTGAGTAAGCCGACGGTATCTCTGGTGCTGGGGGGAAGTCATTCACTCGGTGTACCGATTGCAGTGAGTACCGACTATTCCTATATTGTGCCCACGGGAACCATGGTGATCCATCCGGTTCGTCTGAGCGGTATGGTGATCGGTGTACAGCAGACCTTCGATTATTTTAAGCAGATCCAGAATCGTATCACGGGATTTGTCTGTGAGCATTGCAAGATACCCAAAAACCGTCTGGAGGAGCTGATGATGGAGACCGGAATTTTGACAAAGGATGTGGGAACGGTGCTTGTGGGCCGGGACGCCGTGGAGGAAGGGATCATCTGCGAGGTGGGCGGTATCCGGGATGCCATAGCAAAACTGCATGATATGGTAGGTGAAAAAAATACAGATACAAAATAAAGGATGACAACCCAAAATGAAAATGCTATACTATAAAATAGAAATTTTTTGGATATGTGTGGGAGGCAGTCATGGCGGGGCAGAGTACGAACGGGTCATCCGCGAGAAAAAAGAATACAAGTGCAGGCAGGGGGAATGGCGGCAGCCGCTCCCGTACCCAGGCCAATACCCGTACCAGACGGCAGGATCCTCCTATGGATCTGGCGATCAGAAACGAGATTCTGTTGATCGTGCTGGCGGCTCTTGCAATCATTTTATTTTTGTGTAATTTCGGTGTGGTCGGTAAGGTGGGAGATGCGGTCAGCGGCGTGATGTTCGGGCTGTTCGGCCTTCTTGCCTATGTGGCGCCTCTCCTTATTTTCCTGATGATCGCTTTTGCCGTGTCCAATATCGGGAACAGTATTGCCACAAGAAAGCTGGTGGCAGGAGTGGTTTTTCTCCTTCTGCTGGGAATGATCTTTGAATTTTTCAGTACTAATCCGGCTCTGGCGGAGAGCTATCAGATCAGTGAGATCTATAACCGTTGTAGGGAAGGGCATAAAGGCGGCGGTGTGCTGTCCGGTTCTTTGGCCTATTTGTCCTGCAAATTATTAGATACAGTCGGGACGGTGATCCTGGTCCTGGTTCTGGGGATCATCTGTCTGGTGATCGTCACAGAGAAATCTTTTCTTGGCGGGGTGGCCGCCGGCGGCAGGAAGGTTTATGAGCGTTCCAGAGAGGATGCTGCCTACCGCAGGGAGCGGGCCCAAAAACGGCGGGAAGAGCTCTCGGAGAGACGGGAACGTGAGGCCGAGGAACGCAGGCAGCGTGAGGAGGAACTGGAGAACGAAAAACTTCTGCGGATGGACAAGAAGGTCAGTGGTGTAATGCTTGATACGGCGTTAAGCAGAGAGCCGGAAAAGACAAATCAGGAGAAGATTCGGGATGATATACATGAGATCACCATCACTTATGATGAGGAAGAGGAGCCGGAACCGGAAGCGGAAAGCAGACTTAAACAAAAGTCTTACCATTACATAGAACAGGAATCAGACGACTTAAGCGAGATCCATATGGAGGAGGAACTGCCATGGGAGGAGCCTGTGGCGGAAGCGGCTCCGAAAAAGCCCATGGAATCCTATCAGACCCAGATGGGAAATCAGATGGCAGCCACGCCAGGCAGAGAGCGTCCTGCGGCAAGACCGCGTCCGCAGAAACCGGTAGACAGCGGAATAAAGGCCGGACGGAGCGGAGAATACCGGTTCCCGCCCATGGATCTTCTGGATAAACCGAAGACGAAAAAGGAGATCGATCCTGACAGAGAACTGCGGGAGACCGCTAAACTTTTGGAACAGATTCTGGGAAATTTCGGCGTGAAGGTAACTGTCACTCAGTACAGCAGAGGCCCCGCTGTGACCCGCTATGAGATGCAGCCGGAGCAGGGTGTCAAGGTGAGCAAGATCGTAGGACTTACCGACGATATCAAGCTGAATCTGGCAGCTACGGATATCCGTATCGAGGCCCCCATTCCCGGCAAGGCGGCGGTGGGGATCGAGGTACCAAATAAAGAAAATTCGGCGGTTCCATTCAGGGATCTGGTGGAGTCACCTGAGTTTAAAAAATTTCCCGCCAACCTGCTCTTTGCTGTGGGTAAAGATATCAGCGGAAAGATCGTGCTGGCGGACATTGCCAAGATGCCTCATCTGCTGATCGCTGGCGCGACCGGTTCAGGAAAATCCGTCTGCATCAACACGATCATTATGGGTATTTTGTATAAGGCGCACCCGGAGGATGTGAAGATGATAATGATCGATCCCAAGGTGGTGGAGCTCAGCGTTTACAACGGGATCCCGCACCTGCTGATTCCTGTGGTGACAGATCCGAAAAAAGCGGCGGCGGCCCTGCACTGGGGTGTGGCGGAGATGACGGACCGTTATAAAAAATTTGCGGATCTTAACGTGCGTGATTTAAAAGGATATAATAAAAAGGTGGAGAGCTTACAGTCGTCGGGAGATGCCGATGCACCGAAAAAACTGCCCCAGATTCTGATCATTGTGGACGAGCTGGCGGATCTGATGATGGTTTCGCCGGGTGAGGTGGAGGAGTCGATCTGTCGTCTGGCCCAGCTGGCGAGAGCCTGTGGGATCCATCTGATCATCGCGACGCAGCGTCCCTCCGTGGATGTCATCACGGGACTGATCAAGGCGAATATGCCCAGCCGTGTGGCTTTTGCGGTTTCCAGCGGCGTGGATTCACGCACCATTTTAGATATGGTGGGAGCGGAGAAGCTTCTGGGAAAGGGCGATATGCTCTTTTATCCCCAGGGTTATCCAAAACCTTCCCGCATTCAGGGGCCTTTTGTCTCTGACGATGAGGTCTCCCGTGTGGTAGAATTTTTAAAGGATACCGCACCGCAGGATGGCTCCAGCGAGGAAGTGGAGGAACAGATCAACAGCATTGCTGTGGAGACGGGGCCTGCAGGAGGAGGTGCGTCGTCGGAAGGCGATTCCGAATACGACGAGTATTTTGCGGAGGCAGGACGTTTTATCATAGAAAAGGACAAGGCTTCCATCGGTATGCTGCAGCGTATGTTTAAGATAGGCTTTAACCGGGCGGCGCGTATCATGGATCAGCTGGCTGACGCCGGAGTCGTTGGCGAAGAAGAAGGAACGAAGCCGCGCCGGATCCTCATGAGTGCGGAGGAATTTGAAGCGTATGTGAATCGTATGTGAAGAACATCTAACGCTCACAGCATAGGCTGTTTCGCGAAGATGTTCTAAGTCACATACAGTTTCAGATAGGATAGAGAAAGGCGGAAACTATGAAGACAGATATCGAAATTGCACAGGCAGCTGAGCTGCTGCCGATCACAGAGGTGGCCGGCGGGATCGGTATTGCCGCGGATGATCTGGAGGTTTACGGTAAGTATAAGGCGAAGCTTTCAGAGGACTACATAGAACGGAATAAAAAAAATCAAAGCGGACGTTTGATCCTTGTGACCGCCATCAACCCTACCCCTGCCGGGGAGGGAAAAACAACCACCACAGTAGGGCTGGGGCAGGCGTTTGCGAAGCTTGATAAAAGAGCGGTCATAGCTCTTCGGGAGCCTTCTTTAGGACCGTGTTTCGGCATCAAGGGCGGCGCTGCCGGCGGCGGCTATTCTCAGGTGGTGCCGATGGAGGATCTAAATCTCCATTTTACAGGGGATTTTCATGCGATCACCTCCGCCAATAATCTGTTGGCGGCTCTTTTGGATAATCATATTCAACAGGGGAATCTTTTACGCATCGATCCAAGACAGATCGTGTGGAAGAGATGTCTTGATATGAATGACAGGGCGCTTCGGAATATCGTGGTGGGCATGGGCGGCAAGACCAACGGTATGGTGAGGGAGGATCACTTCGTGATCACCGTGGCATCCGAGATCATGGCGATCCTCTGTCTGGCCTCGGATTTTAAGGACCTAAAGGAGCGGCTTGCCCGGATCATCGTCGCTTACGATTTCAGCGGCAATCCCGTGACGGCGGGTGATCTGCAGGCGGTGGGAGCCATGGCGGCGCTATTAAAGGATGCCATGAAGCCAAATCTGATCCAGACTCTGGAACACACACTTGCGCTTGTACATGGCGGCCCTTTTGCAAACATCGCTCACGGCTGTAACTCGGTGATGGCAACTAAGACGGCGCTCAAGATGGCGGATTATGTGATCACGGAGGCGGGCTTTGGCGCGGATCTCGGCGCAGAAAAATTCTTTGATATCAAATGCCGGATGGCGGATCTAAAGCCCGATGCGGTAGTGTTGGTGGCTACCATAAGAGCTTTGAAATACAACGGCGGCGTAGCCAAGGAGGATCTTTCACGCAAAGACTTAAAGGCGCTGCAGACCGGAATTGTAAATCTGGAAAAGCATATTGAGAATATACATAAATATGGAGTGCCTATTGTTGTGACGCTGAATGCTTTTGTCTCGGACACCCCGGAAGAGATTGCCTTTGTCAAACAGTTTTGTGAGGACAGAGAATGTGAGTTTGCTTTATCGGAGGTATGGGAGAAAGGCGGAGAGGGCGGTATCGCACTGGCAGAGAAGGTTCTGGATACACTGGAGCATAAGGAGAGCTATTTTGCACCGCTCTATCCGGATGAAATGCCCCTTATGGATAAGATCCACACCGTGGCCTCGGAGATCTACGGAGCGGGTGATGTGACCTACACAGCGGCGGCGAAGAGACAGTTAGAGCGGCTGGAACAGGACGGTTTCGGTCGGCTGCCGGTATGTATCGCCAAGACACAATATTCTCTGTCGGACGATCCGAAGCTTTTGGGGCGTCCCGTGGGATTTGAGATGCACGTGCGGGAGGTTTATGTGTCCGCAGGAGCGGGCTTTGTGGTGGTGCTGACGGGAGATGTGATGACCATGCCGGGTCTGCCCAAAACGCCGGCGGCCTATCGGATCGACGTGGACGATGACGGAAAGATAGTAGGATTGTTTTGAGTGTCTTACTCGATCAGAGAGGAGGATGTTTCGATTATGCCAAAGATCATAGACGGAAAAAGTATTTCGGCACAGATCAAAGAAGAAGTGAAGGAAAAGGTCGCTGCGCTGAAGGCGCAGGGAAAAACAGTCACTCTCGCAGTGATACAGGTGGGGGCGGATCCCGCGTCCAGTGTCTACGTGGGGAACAAGAAAAAGGCCTGCGCTTATGTAGGGATCGAGTCGCTGGCTTATGAACTCCCGGAGGAGACGACTCAGGAGGAATTGCTTTCTTTGATCGGGGATCTGAACCGCAAGGAGGAAGTAAACGGCATTCTGGTGCAGCTGCCCTTGCCGAAGCACATAGACGAGGATGCGGTCATCCGCGCCATTGATGCGGGGAAGGATGTGGATGGATTTCATCCCCAGAGCGTGGGCGCGCTCTGTATCGGTCAGCCGGGTTTTGTATCCTGTACGCCGGCAGGGATCATAGAGCTGCTGAAACGCTCGGGTGTGGAGATTGCCGGTAAGGAGTGTGTGGTCATCGGCAGAAGCAATATCGTGGGAAAACCGATGGCGCTATTGCTTTTGCGGGAGAACGGTACAGTGACCGTGGCTCATTCCAAGACGGCGGATCTGAAAGAAGTGACAAAACGTGCCGATATTCTGATCGTTGCGGTGGGAAAGCCGAAAATGATCACAAGAGACTACGTGAAAGAGGGTGCGGTGGTGATCGATGTCGGCATTCACCGCAATGAAAACAATAAGCTCTGTGGTGATGTGGATTATGAAGATGTGGCGCCTGTCTGCAGTGCGATCACACCGGTGCCCGGCGGCGTCGGGCCCATGACCATCGCCATGCTGATGTATAACTGCGCGGAAGCTGTAAAGTAACTGCGGCTATAGGGAGAGAAGTCCTATGAAATGCCCTAATTGCGGAACCGAAATACCGGACGGCCATCTGCTCTGCGATCAATGCGGTGAGGAGATACAGATCGTTCCGGATTTTGAACCGGAGATAGAAAACAGCATAACGGAGACTCTCACCACGCTGGTTTCCATGGAGGAAGAGACGGAGGAGACGGCAGACGAGGAGGAGACGGAAGAAGCATCCGACGAAGGGAAAGCCGGGAAGGGCCGAACGATACAGATCATGATCGGACTTGGGCTTTTCTTTGTGGCTGCGGTCGTTTCTTATGCGCTCTATGCCTACCATATACGGACGGTAGAGTATCAGATCAGCCGGGCGCAGGTCTATGCGCAGAACGGAGCCTATGATCAGGCCATTACCTGTCTGGAGGCAGCCTATGCAGATCATCCGGAGGAGGCGCAGCTTCTGTTTCTGGAGGCAGACTATTATTATCTGCAGGAGAAACACAGCGAAGCCCTTTCCGTTCTCATGCGGATCGCTCAGGGAACGCAGTATGCGCAGGAGGACGTGGAGGATGCTTACGGCAAAATCGTTACCATCTATGCGAACGAGGAAGAATACGCGAAGATCAATGAGCTTTTGCAAAGCTGTGAGAACGAACGGATCGTGAATCTGTTTCAGAGTTATCTGGCTCTGGAGCCGGAATTCAGCTATGTGGAGGGAAACTATGCGGAGGTGATCCCCTTAAAACTAAGCTCTAATACGGCAGGGACGATCTACTACACCACGGATGGCTCCAAGCCCGATAAAAACAGTCAGGTCTACACGGCACCCCTGTTTCTGGAAACGGGAGAGTACACGGTCAGCGCCTTTTTTGTGAATGACTATGGTATTGAGAGCGATATTGTCACCAAAACCTATGTGATCAATCTGACGGTGCCGAACGCCCCTGAAGTGGAGCTGTACAGCGGCGAGTATACGGAGGCGACGATGATCGTTGTAGAGACAACGGAGAACTGTCAGATCTACTATACCACGGACGAGTCGGAACCAACGGCGGACAGTGTGCCCTACACAGGCCCTATTCCCATGCCGCTCGGAAAAACTCTCTTCAAATTTGTGAACGTGAGTCAGGAGGGAATTGCCAGTGAGGTGACCACCCGCACCTACACACTCAGACTGCGGGGCGCTGTTTCCACGAGTGACGCGGTGACTAATCTGGTCAATCGTCTGGTGGAAGCGGGCTATCTGGAGGATGCAACTGGAAAAAACCCGCGCCAGAGCGGTGTCCTGAGTTATCGGTTCAGCTCCGTACTCAGGGTGGGCGATGAGGATTATTACACCATCAATGAATACTATGATGACGGCACAGGTCTTTTAAGCCGCACCGATAAGGTTTTTCTTGTACAGGCTTACACCGGTGCGACGGCTCAGCTTGGCTATGATGAATCCGGAGATTTTGTGGCGAATCCGATCTAGGTCTTGCAAAAGAGTAAAACTTTCGCTATAATCCGATTGGATATGTGACGCTTTATTATGGTATGTGTCACAATTTTCTAACAATATAAAAGGAGTGTTGAGATGTACAAGATTATAAAAGCAGAAGAACTTGCAGCAAATATCTATCTCATGGATGTGGTGGCGCCCCGCGTTGCCAAATCCTGTCAGCCGGGACAGTTTGTCATTGTCCGGATGGACGAGGAGGGAGAGCGTATCCCGCTGACCATCTGTGACTATGACAGAGAGCAGGGAACCATCACCATCGTATTTCAGGTGGTGGGCGCGGCAACAGAGATGATGCGCCATTTACAGGCAGGAGACAGTTTTCACGATTTTGTGGGACCTCTGGGATGTCCCTCCGAGTTTGTGGAGGAGGATATCGAGTCGCTGAAGCAGAAAAAGATCCTGTTTGTGGCGGGCGGACTTGGCACAGCGCCGGTCTATCCTCAGGTGAAATGGCTGCATGAGAGAGGCATCGCGGCGGATGTGATCGTGGGTGCAAAGACAAAGGATCTGCTCATCATGGAGGAGGAGATGAAGGCGGTAGCCGGGAATCTCTATGTCACCACTGACGACGGGTCTTATGGCAGAAGCGGGATGGTGACGAAAGTGATCGAAGATCTGGTGGAGACAGAGGGGAAATCCTACGATGTCTGTGTTGCCATCGGCCCTATGATCATGATGAAGTTTGTCTGCCTGACCACGAAAAAATATGAGCTGCCCACCGTGGTAAGCATGAATCCCATCATGGTGGATGGCACGGGTATGTGCGGCGCCTGCCGTCTGACTGTGGACGGTGAGGTGAAATTTGCCTGTGTGGACGGCCCTGAGTTCGACGGTCATAAGGTAGATTTTGATCAGGCTATGAAACGCCAGCAGATGTATA
>CAZUZZ010000057.1:0-8256 GCA_964625055.1 uncultured Bacteroides sp.
CAATCCTCTTTGCCACGTCCGGCACCACACCGGGCAGTGAAACGCGGTCTGCAATGCCAAGCTCCTGCGCTGCCTCTTCTATAGAAGAACGAAGCTCTCCGTCTCCGTAGATCACCAGCTCGTATCCGGGATATCTGTCCTGCAGCGCAGCGAAAGCGTGAAGCTGCATTTCGTGGTTCTTATTGGCATCCATACGGCCCACCGACACGATCCGCCTCTGCCGCTCTCCCTCATATCTGGGTCTGATAAAATCGGGATTCAGGGAATTCGGCAGGATAACCGCCTTCTCTCCCACCTTTCGACAAAAGAAACTGCGGGATCTTTCCGTCTGCAGAATAATCCCCGCCGCGCGGGAAAAGAGAAGATCCGCAAGCAGACGCATCACCTTCGTGGGATACTCCTCCTTCGCCTCCCCCACCACCGAGACAACCGGCTTCGTCCTCGTAGCCCATGTGGTGACGACAGCCATAAAATTATTTTTCCCGATACAGGAGAGTACCAGATCCGGTTTCTGCTCCTTCCATATCGAGTGTAATTTATTAAGCCTGCGGAAGAAATTAATCACCCGGCTGGAGGACACTTCTTCTGCCTCGATTTCGGAAAGGAATCTCTCGATTCCCTCCTCCAAAAAATACTCCTCCGCCTTCTGATACTGTGTCACCATGATCACCTGGTATCCTTCCCCTTGGAAGTATTCTGCCAGATTTACGAACACTCGTTCTGCTCCGCCTTTGCTCAGAGACCCAATATAAAAGGCTATTTTTTTCTCCTCATTTTTCCCCTTCATAGGCTTGCATAAATTCCTTCATTTTTTGACTAAAACCCTGTGTTTTCGTGATTTAATCCTGCATTTTCATCAAAAAACGGCAAAAATTGCATTTTTAATTAAATTCTCATTTATTTTTGTCATTTTAAATGTGATAAAAATTCGCTGATTTTTCTGAAAATTCATTTTTAAAATCCTCAAAATAACAGTCGCAATTAGTTCATTTTATAATATCTCACTCGTTATTTCTTCCATGGTACATCTCATACCATTGCTGGAACACAAAGAAGGACCAGGTCAGCTTGGAATAATTTTTCCCGGTCGCAGCGCCCCCGTCACCGGTTCTGAGATACCCCTCCACCATATTTTTCACATACGATGTATCGAATATATTTTGACGGTTCAGGAAGTCACCATCAATGTAGCATAACAGCTGTTCTTTCAGGCTTCCCCTCAGCCATTTGTCCAGCGGCACCCCGAACCCTTTCTTGGGGCGCTCCAACAATTCTCTCGGTATATAATCGTAAGCGATATCCTTCAGGATATGCTTCTTATCTCCGCCCGCATATTTATATGCATGGGGAATCCGATAGGAAAAAGCCATCACATCCTGATCCAGGATCGGACATCTGGCCTCCAGAGAATATTTCATGGAAGCACGGTCCATCTTGCAGAGGATATCTCCCGGCAGATAGGTATCCATATCCAGCAGCATCCTTCGTATCTGCCAGTTCTTCACATGATAGGCGCTCTCCACAGGATAATGCACCGGCAGGGCGCGTGTCCTGGCAGGGAGAGTCCCTACCATGGCTCTCGCCATCCTCGGATAATTTCCCGCGCCAAACTGGGTCTTGGTCTCCCGCTCCCGATTGCCTGCGATCACCTGCACCTTGAAGGGCAGTCTGCTCTCCACAGAAAGCTGTCTGAAGCCGGGCAGTGCGCAGATGCCGTGCACCATTCCTCCCAGGACGTCCAGACGCTGGGCCTGCGCCACATTCTCATAAATATTATACCCACAGTAAAATTCATCTCCGCCATCCCCGGAGAGAGCCACCGTCACCTGCTCCCTGGCCAGCTTACAGACCAGCATCGTAGGAATCTGGGAAGAGTCAGCAAAGGGCTCATCATAATACTGCGGTATGCTCTCCACCAGAGAATGCATATCCGCCTCGCTGATGATGACCTGGGTGTGATCCGTTCCCAGATATTTCGCCACCGCCTCGGCATAGGGCGCCTCGTTGTAGCGCTCCTCCTGAAAACCGATGGCAAAGGTCTTCACCGGCTTTGCAGAATTTTCCTGTGCCAGCGCCGTTACCAGAGAGGAATCATAACCGCCGCTCAAAAAAGTTCCCAGCGGTACATCCGCGATCATGCGAAGGGATACCGCCCGCTTTAACAGTTCCTTTAACTGCGCCTTCGCCTCCTCATAGTTTTCCACAGGATTCTTTGCAGCCTCAGCATAGATCTCTTTTACATTCCAATACTTATGAATCTCGATCTGCCCGCCCTGAAACTTAAGAACAGCGCCGGGCTCCAGCTTATAGACATTCTCATAGATGCTCTCCGGCGCATTGATATACTGCTGAAACAGATAACGGGAAAGCACGCCTCTGTCGATCCTGCCCTGAAAACCGGGACAGGCCATGATAGGCTTTAACTCTGACGCAAATACCAGCTCTCCCTGTTCATACCAATAATAGAGCGGTTTCTTGCCGACACGGTCACGGATCAGATATACAGAGTCCTCCTCCCTGTCATAGAGGGCGATGGCAAACATACCGTTAAACCGGTCTACACAGGAAATACCCCATTTTAAATAGGCGGCTATGATGACCTCCGTGTCGCAATCAGACCGGAAGGGATAGTCCGCCAGCTCTTCTCTCAATTCTCTGAAATTATAGATTTCTCCATTATAAACTACCGTGACACGTTCATTTTGCGAATGCATGGGCTGATGCCCCAGACTCGAAAGATCCATAATGGAAAGACGTCTCTGTGCAAATCCCACCTGATAGCCCCCGGACATGGGATAGATCTCCTCCCCACTGTCATTCGGGCCTCTGTGGTACATCGTATCATTCATCTCTTTCAGCTGTTCCAGCGTGACCTTCTGTTTCCTAATGTATCCGCATATCCCGCACATATCACACACTCCCCATCAACGCACATCCTTGCTCATAAAATATTCTCTGTACTCCCCGAAATCCTTGCATTCATTGTCCACCGAATCCACAAGCTCTCTATATTTTTCCTGTAAAAGCGCCTGATAATTCTCAAAATTATCATATCCTTGCTTACACCAGGCAAAGGGATGGACTAAAATCTGCACTTTGTCATAGCCAGTGATATTTTCCTCATTGGGATAGCCGTATCGCCAAATATGATTGGCATCTGACATATATTTCACGCCCAATTTCGTATCATCTGTTATTTTATCTGCGAAGGTGAAAAAATCATTCTGATAAGCATTCAGAATGCCATCCAGCTTAATATTTTCCCGCAGCACATCCTTCGAGGGCCTGTGCACCGAAAACTCCGTGATCTCGAAGCCGAACATCTCGCTCAGGATATCAATCTCCATGCGGATGCGTTTTTTGATCTGCTCCATATCTGTCATGCCGTTCAGGGCAAAATGCAGACCGATATGCTGTCCTCTCTCATGCATATCCTTGATGATATCCATATTCTTTCTGGACAGGATATTGTAGGAATTGTTCGTCCACTGGAAAAAGAAAGTGGAGGTGAAATCCATGCTCTGTTCCACCTTGGCAAGCTGCCATGCCCTGTCCACGCTGTACTCCACATCGTGACGCATGATGATGAAACTGTCTCTGCCAAGCGCCTCCGCGTAGCCGCACTGTCTGCCCGTGGCCTTTATGATCCTGATGATCTCCCTATAATCGTCAAATGAAAACATAGTAGTCTCTCCTTTTTGTTATATCCAGTGTACCATATTTAAGCCGCCACAGCAAAACCATTTCAGCCGTGCCGTCGGTTCTCAAAAGCTCTGATACAAAAACGCCGCAGTATCGTAGCTGCCGCCATAGATTCCCGTGACAAGAAGAAGCAGCACCACCCCGTAATAGCAGCTCCAGCGAAGGATCACAGGACAGGCGGCAAGATCCCGGCGCACATCCCTGCCCCGCTCCTCCCATATCGAAACAAAGAGCCATAACAGACAGGCCGCAAGTAAAAGCAAAAAACCGTATTTGCTCAGCCCGTAGGAAGTCATATCAAAAAGCGAAATCTTTAACTGCAATCTGGTAAAAAGCGCCCGATAGATGCCTGCCGCCTGAGAAAGACTCTCCGCCCGGATGAGCACATCCGCCACAAACACGATCAGCCAGGTTCTTGCCATGCAAAACAGGGCATAGCCCCTTCCCTCCTTCACATGAAGCTTCTCTTTCCATATACCGTACTTCGGTTCCAACACCAGAGACACGCTCATGATCACGCCATAATATACGCCCCACAGAATATAGCTCATCGTTCTGCCGTGCCACATACCCGTAAAGAGCCATACCAGCATGGTCCCCAGCACACTGGTCACATATTTTCCGGCATTGGGCCATCTTTTTTTTGCGGCTTTTCCAATCTTACGACCGGGAGAAGACATCACAAACGAAAACATCACATAATCCTTAAACCAGGCCCCCAGCGTAATATGCCATCTGCGCCAAAACTCCGCCACAGACCTGGAAAAATAGGGCCTTTTAAAGTTCTCCGGCAGCACAATGTCAAAGGTCTCACTGACTCCCAGCGCCATATCCATATAGCCCGAAAAATCCGCGTAAAGCTGCAGCATATAGAGTACCACCGCCACCGCCAAGATGCCGCCCGGCACCGCCTCAGTGTCACTTCCAAACACATTGCCCACGAAGATGCCCATTCTGTCCGCGATCACCAGTTTCTTGAACGCCCCCCACACAAACCGCTGCAGACCAAAGAGCATTCTTTCGTAAGTAAATTCATGCGTCCTCTCAAACTCTGTCTTAAGCTTGCCATAACGGTTGAAGGGTCCCTGGGTAACAGCGGGAAAATAGGACAAAAACAATACTAATTTAACCGGATTTTCCTCCGCCTCACACTGCTCCCGTCCCACATCCACCAGATAGCTGATGGCGATCAGGGTATAAAAGGAAACGCCGAGGGGCATCACCACCCTGGCAAAAAAGGCGTCGCCTCGCAGGGTAGTCAGTCCGGCTCTCTGCATAAACGGCAGAAGCACCACCATATATTTTGTGCCCAGTAAAAGCCCTAAATTCAACACAAAAGAAAGGATTTGAGCGCGTTTTCTGCGCTTCTCAAATCCCAGCTTTACCGACTTTTTTTTCTCTTTTTCCGTACAATCCGCAAGCGCCCGCGCCTGCTTACCAAAACTGTCCTTCAGGTAAATCCCGCAAAGCCAGGTGCTCACCCCGGTAAACAGGATTCCCACAGGGATCCCGCCTGTACCGATCACATAAAACAAAGCGCTGGCCACAGACAAAACCACCCACTGCCATTTTTTCGGCACCAGATAGTAGAGGGCGAAAGTAATTACCCACAATATCATAAAACCACTTGAAAGAAACTGCATTTATTCCTCCGTCAGGCGTCTTACCAGATCTATGATCGCCTCTTTGTTCCTGAAATTCTCCGCCACCACATACTTGGCGTCCACCTCAATATCGAATGCATCCTCTAACTCACTCACGATATTGATGACGGTGAAGGAGTCTATGATCCCCTCCTCCATCATATTGTCGCCCGTGTAGCTGATGGCCTCCTCACAGTACTCTTCCAGAATTTCTAACACCTTTTCTTCCATAATGTAATTATCCTTCCCATTTTAATGATATCAAAAACGCCACAACGTAAAACCTCGAAGGAGAATGCGAAGCATTCTCGTAATCGAGTGCGCCGGCACTCGATTTTTTATAACAGTCGATATTTTATTTTGAGCAAGTCCCCGCCTGCAAGGGACAAATACAACATATTTTCCTCGTCCTTTCGCTTTTCGGGCGAAATCTTGCGATACCGAAGCACCTCCGCCCGCGCTCCATCCACCAGCGTCTGCAGCGGCGGAAAAATATCGTTTTTCCCGTAATCCACACTCCGCAGCAGCCGGTACAGCTCCTCCGGTTCCTTTTCTAAATCCAAAAAACCATCCCCCGGCACCTGGGTAGAACGGTACATTCTGCGATCCGACGAAAACTCCTGGGGTCTTGCCTGCACGCTTTTTGCAAGCACCGCCGCAAAGCATTCATAAAATCCCTCACAGGCCAGATCCATCAACCGCTCCGTCAGCTCATAGGCCTTCATATCCGGGCCAATCTCGCAGATTTTCTGTATGATAATGCTGCCTTCATCCACACCCGCCGTCACATAGTGCCAGGTGATGCCCGTCTGTGTTTCTCCCTGATAGATCACCCAGCTTGGGGCGTTTCTTCCGGGATAATCCGGCAGAAGGGCATTGTGAAAATTGATGATGGTGATATTCTCCCGCTCCACCACAGAGGCCGGAAACAGGAAATTATTGCTGGCGGAGAGGATCAGGGTCTCCTCCGTAATTTCACTGAGATAGGCGCCCAGCTCCTTTTTATCAGGAATGCTTGCATAGGGAATTCCCCGCTCTTTGCAAATCTGTTCGGTGACGCTTAAGGCGTGGGGCTCATGCTCTATGAACTCCAGACAGTAGCCGTAGTCCGCCTTTTTGTCATCTACATATTTCAGTATATTCCCAGTCGCTTTTCCGTAACCAATCGCCACGACCCTGCGAAAATCTGTCTCCATATAAAATCACTTTCCCCACAATTCAGCACACACCCATTCGCAAAACGCGATCTGGCTGAACTGTTATGATATGTATTCTTTCAGCTTCACCCGGTCAATCTTGCCGTTGGCATTAATGGGCATTTTTTCTACCGTGATCACCTTATTTGGCAGCATATATTCCGGCACCAGATGAGAAATTTTTGCATTGATAAACGCCTTGTCAAGCTCCTCCTCGATAAAAAGCACGATCTTCTGATGTTTCTCATCATAGAGACAGCAATTTAAGGAAATCTCCGGCAGCGAAGACACCGCCGTCTCAATCTCTCCCAGTTCGATCCGATGTCCCATGTGCTTGATCTGGAAATCCTTTCGGGAAAGGTAGATAATCTCTCCACGCTCATTGTATTTCACGATATCGCCCGTGCGATAGATGAGTTCAGGTACCGCCTGATTCAGGGGATTCTGCACAAAAGCCTCCCTGGTCTTTTCCGGATTCTTGTAATAGCCCATGGACAGGGACGTCCCCCTGACGCAAAGCTCTCCCGACTCATCCCCGGTCACCGGCTCGTCCTTCTCATTTAAGACCAGAATATCCGTGTTCGGCATCGGTCTGCCGATGGGGAGCGGTTCTTCGTCCGCAAACTCTCTATCTACTATATAAAAAGTACAGGCGTCAGTAATCTCCGTGGGGCCGTAAAGATTCGCATACAGAACCTCGGGCAGGAACTTACGCCACACGTTAAGCTGCTTGTTGGGCATCACCTCGCCGCAGAAAAGCACCCGGCGCAGGGTATCCGACAGATCCACATTGCGGAACGCCTTAAGCTTCGCCACCACGATCAGCGCCGAAGGCACCCAGAAAATGGTGTTGATCTTCTTCTCCTGCAGATACGCAAGCAAAGGCACCGGCTGCGCAAAAAGATTTTTCGGAATGATATAAGTGGTCGCTCCCGTTTTCAGAGTGCTGTAAATATCCAGAATCGAATTGTCAAAATAGAAAGGCGCCTGATTACCGAAACTGTCCTTCTCTGTGATCTCAAAGGTTTCCGTCACCCAGTCGATGTAGTCGATCACCGCCCGGTGATTGATCGTCACGCCCTTGGGCACACCTGTGGATCCGGAGGTAAAGAGCACATACAGAAGATCCGTATCGATACCCCGCTTCCTGGCTGCCTCCAGCGCCGTCTCCTTATCAATATCCTGTTTTCCGGACGCTAAAACCTCTTCCAGCAGAAGAAATTCGCCCTGGTAGTCATACTGTGAAAAAACCTCCCGAAGAGACGCCGTGGTGATAACCACTGCCGGTTCCAGAACCTCCAGAATCTTATTCACACGGCTTCCCGGCATATCCACGTCGATGGGAGAATAGAAATTGCAACTGTAGGCTGCCCCCATGAAAGAGATGAGCACGTCCACTCCCTTTTCCAGGAAAATGGCCACCGGCTTTTTAAACAGGCCCCTCTCTGTCAGTTCGCAGGCAATGTTCCGCGCCTGACGTCTGAGCTCTCCAAAGGTGATCTCCTTATTTGCATCCGCATAGGCCGTCTTATCAGGGAATCGCTTCGCCGTCTCATCCAGCCAGTAGGTAACGTTCGCTTTCATGTCTTTCCTCCATGTCACAGCAGTTTACTGCAATGACACGCCTTGCATTACGGTGCCACAATTACGGGATAGTACGTATCCGCCGTTTTCTCTGTCTTCACATGGTACACATCATACAAATCTGTCATCTC
>CAZUZZ010000058.1:0-8215 GCA_964625055.1 uncultured Bacteroides sp.
AACCGCCGTTTAACGCGATCTTATATACCTTTTCTCCAAAAGTATCCTTTAAATATTTGTTCAGCGAATAATATTCCATTAGTTTCAATATTAAGGCTCATGCTATATTTTCTGTTATAAATTTCAAAATCCGCTCATGAAAATCTTTTGCTTCTTCATACGCCGCATGACCAAGACCTTTATAAATAAACAACTCACTCCCCTTGATTTTATCAGCTGTCACAGAAGCAGATTCTGTTCCTACAATTTTATCGCAATCCCCACCGATCACTAAGGTGGGGCACATTATTTTATCTATTTCGTCATACGCATCATGCGCAGTACAGGAAGCTGCCTGTATCAGAAAACGGCTAAAACTTTCGGGCTTTCCTATTCGTCCAAGCAGTGGATAAAACAGCCGGTATTTTTTCAAATACCTGTCTGAATATGATTTTTCTGCTGTATCTATCATTAAATCCCTATAATTTCCCTGCGATGCCATTTCCATCCAAGCGCCGACTACTTCTTCCGTTATTTCATTGGGCTTTGCACTTGTCACAGCCAATATAAGTTTATCCACCAGATCAGGATAGTCAATCGCCAGATATTGCGCAATCATACCGCCTTGCGATATGCCTATCACATCTGCTTTAGTAATACCAAGCGCTGTCATGGCTTCCGCCTGGTCTTTTGCCATTTCCCTTGTAGAATATCCCTCCGGCAGATGATTTTTCCGGCTGAAAACATACACTGTAAATTCTTTCGCATAGATTCTGTACAGCACTGAAAAAACAAGGGCCATTCCTTTCACTGTAGTCAGGCCGTCTCCCAATCCCGGAAGCATGATCAGATCTTTATTTCCCTTCCCAAAAGATATGTAATCCATTTCGGAATTTCCGACTCGGACACTTCCGTTTTTGGCATGATAAAACATAATCCACCTCCCTCATACACTTTCTAAAATAATTTTTACAATCGGTAACTTCCTCCCTCTCCCGCATTTTCCCACGAGCTAACATTCCGCTCTTCCTTTCGCCAGAAATCTTTTACATTATTATCCCAGATCACATTTTCATAAAGGACATATCCTGTAGAGTCATTATGATTTTCATGGTTTTCATAATTGATCGTCACAACATCATTGTCCCAGTGGATGATATCCCCCACCGTATAGCCCTCTGCCTTGATCTCCTCTATAAGATTCGTTTCGCTCAGTTCCTCAAAGGCCTCTTCCGAAATAATCTTTCCCCCATACGCCTCGATTCGATCCATATCGGAATTGTAATGATAAAAATACGGTTTCCAAGTATGCCATATCCACATATCATCCTCTATATCATAATAATGATCGTACGCATCCACCCAGATTTCAAACTCGTTTCTCTCATTTTTACCGTGGTATACCACCTGCGCGTTATAAAACAAATCGCTTTCATCTACCGGCTTCCCGTCTCTCACTGTCCATAATTCACTCTCATTTGCCGTAAAACAAATATCTGTATAAAAAAACAGATACTTCCTGTCCGGTCCAAAATCCATTTTCCCGTCTATCATGCGGTATGAACCGAAACTGTTATCCAACTCCAATGTACGGCCGTCTGCTCCCGCAAAATAAAGTGTTCCACTGTACTCCACGTTTCCATAATTGTCAAAAGTTCGCCCAGCGATCATAAACGCTTCGTAATCGCCGTCCCCGTCATAATCATCGTATTCCCACAACAGAATGTTGCTTTCCTGCGCACCTGCCGCGATCAGCACATTTTGTTTCAGTACCTCCTCATGCGATGCATACCCTTCCAATGCCTTCGTCTGCCGCAAAAGCAGCGCATTTAGAGCTTCTGCCAGCACATCCGCAATCTCCGCGTCCTGCATGGCAAAAGCATCATCGTATCCGATTCCTGCATACTCATATGCTTCATACAGTTCTTTCCATTTTTTATCATGTGCTTCTTCCGTAACGCTGACACCGTCTATTTCATATAATTCATAAAGCCCATCGGGCTGCTCGTAAGACATTAACGAACAGACCAGCTTCACCTCTCCGTCTTTCACCTGAAAAAAATCAGAGTCACATTCTCCATGCCCTGTAAAACCGCTGAGGATCATCCCTCCTCTTTCCGCATACTGCATCCACCCGCTAGAGCCAAATTCGCCTAATTCTGCCATCGATTTCTGATAATATGTATAAACCTTTACACCCGCTGCATGACTGTTATCTTCTATCAATATCAGTTCGGGAACATTATCGTCATCGATCAAAGCCAGCGTAACTCTTGCAAATTGGGTAAATTCACTTTCTTCCATATACGCTTCCAGAAACCGCCGATAGGCCTCCATGTAGGAAATACTGGACCATGATGTCTCTTCTTTTACTGCGCCTTCCTCTGTCTGCTCTGTCTCATCCTCGCTTCCGGCATCTTCCTCTATCTGTTCCTCTTCTTTCCCGATTTCAGTTTCTTCCGATTCAGACTCCGCCACGATATCTTCGGAATGCTGTTCCTGCAGGGAAGCATCCGTATTTTCTTTATCTGTGCCGCATCCGCTAAACAACAGGCAGATACCTATGATCATTCCTAACATCCGTCTTCTTTTCATATAATGAAATTTCCCCTTTTTTGCGGCAATAAAGGTATTTGTACTTTACAAACTGCCTTACGTTAAAAAATTCCTGCACCGCCTCTGGCACAGGAATCACGCTGCTGCCTAAGAATATCGCCTGACCTCCTTCAGCTCCCGATAGAGCACCTGATAATTCTCATATCGCACAAGGCTGATCTTTCCTTCTTCCACAGCCTCTTTGACCCCACAGGACGGTTCGCTGATATGGGCACATCCCCGGAATTTGCAGAACGGCTCATACTCCCGAAACTCCGGATAATAACCGCCCAGCTCCTCCTTGGTGATCTCCGAGATATCCAGGGAGGTAAACCCGGGGGTATCCATGATGTAGGTGCCCTCCCCCAAAGGGATGATCTCCGAATGTCTGGTGGTATGTCTTCCCCGCTCGATCTTCTCGCTGATCTCCCCCGTCTCCATATGCGTATCCGGCGACAGTCGGTTGATCAATGAGGACTTACCAACACCGCTTGGCCCTGCCAGCGTAGTCGTCTTACTCGCAAGCAGAGCTTTTACCTGCTCCAATCCCCGATTCTCCAGGACGCTTAAAAACAGCACCTGATAGCCGCAGGTCTCATAGGCGCTGCGGAGCGCCTCCTTTTCCGAAGGGGTAGCGATATCCTCCTTGTTAAAACAGATGACCGTGGGGAGGTTCTGCCGTTCCATCCGGATCAGAAACCGATCCAGCAGATTAAAATTGGGATTCGGTTTTACGATGGCAAACAGAATAAGCGCCTGATCCACATTGGCCACTGCGGGCCGTACCAGTGCGCTTTTTCTGGGTAGAATCCTGCGGATATTGCCAAGCTTTTCCTGCTCATCCAGCACATCCATCTCTACGTTATCCCCCACCAGGGGCTTTATTCGTTCTTTTCTGAAGATTCCTTTCGCCTTGCATTCATATATGCCCTGTCCTTCCACATGGACATAGTAAAAGCCGGCGATGCCTTTCATGATCTTTCCCTGCATATTTGTTTATTCTTCCACAAAATCGACCTGCCGCTCCACCGTCTTCACCTGGGATTCACCGCCCTGCGTAGTGCTCTCTCCCGTCTCCGGATCCGTAATGGTGGTCTGCTCCGTCACTACGGTAAAGGTGAACCGGATCGTACCGGAAGCGGATTTGATCCCTGTGTAATTCACCGCCACCGGGAAAGAAGTCGTCTGCGTACTCAAAAGCTGCGTGCCGTCCTGGGTGGTAAGAGTCACCGCCACCTGCATTCCGCTCTGATAATCACTGTCCTCCGTGGGCGCCGTGATCCCCTCGGAATACCGGTAGGTCTTCTGGGCGGGTCCCGTGCTGATCCGCAAATCTACAGCCGTGCCTTTATCTACATAAGAACCTACGGAATAGCTCTGATAGCACACCTTATCTGTCAAATTCGCATCCTCGTGAGTAGTCTCCGACACATTTCCCACGGAAAGACCGCTCTCCGTCAGGTTCACGATAGCGTCTTCCTCTGTCATGCCCACCACATCCGGCACTCTAACCTTATTGTCCTCAGCCCCCTGGCTTACGCGGATGGTGATGCTGGAACCCATGCTCGCTGTGGTCTGCGCCTCCGGCGACTGGGAGATCACAAGTCCCTTCTCCACCGCCGAATCCGGGCTCTCCACCACGTTGACCACGAATCCTTCCTTCTCTAACAGAGAGGTCGCCTCCTCCCGTGACTTTCCTGTCACGTCAGGAACCTGCACGCCCTCCTCTGCCTCAGCTACCGTAAGAACAATGGTGGTTCCCTTGTCTATCATCAAGCCGTCCTGTACACTGGCCCGCAGCACGGTGCCTGCGTCATAGGAGCTGTTCTCCTCATATTTGATCTCCGGCACTAGCTCCAGCTCTAACAGCTTACGCTTGGCTTCATCGATATGCATACCGACCACGCGGATCATCTCCACCTGCTCAGTCTCCTCCGTCTCCTGGGACTCGTCCACCCTGGCGTTTCCGAAGGAGAACACGCCCATCGTCCTGCCCACCAAAAAGACAAGGACACAGCCGATCAGGAGCGCCGCCACTACCGCCAATATGGTAGTGATCTTTTCCATCTTGGGATCGTAATCCTCCTCGTCATCCTCCCAATCCTCATCTTCTTCGTCCTCATCATCGTCATAGATATGCACTGTATCCCTGACATCCTTCTTCAGACGCATCGCCTCATCCATGGAATCCCGGCTCTCAGACTGGCGCTTGATCTGTGCCATATCCCTGTCTGTGATCATGCGGGTGGAAGCCTCCTCATCAGGATCCACCACTTTGACGAAATCCTCGTCAGGACTGATCAGAGACTGTTTCAGATCCACGATCAGCTCGGACATGGACTGATATCTTCTGTCCGGGCTCTTCTGACAGCACTTTGCCACGATCTGCTCCACGCAGACCGGTATCTCCGCCACATACTCTCTGGGGGAGGGGAACTCCTCCTGAATATGCTTGATGGCGATCGCCACCGTAGTCTCCCCGTTAAAGGGCACTCTGCCCGTAAGCATCTCAAACATGGTGACACCCAGAGAATAGATGTCACTCTTTTCGTCACTGTAACCGCCTCTGGCCTGCTCCGGCGAGGTATAATGCACAGAACCCATCACATTGGAAGTGATGGTATTGCTGGTGGCAGCCTTGGCGATGCCAAAGTCCGTCACCTTCACCTTACCCTCTTTGGAGATAATGATATTCTGGGGCTTGATATCCCGGTGAATGATATGATTGTTATGGGCCGCCTCGATTCCCATGGAGACCTGGATCGCAATGCTCACGGCTTCCTTTACGGAAAGTCTCGCCTTCTTCTCAATATACTTCTTGAGCGTGATCCCTTCCACTAGCTCCATAACGATGTAGTGATTTTCGCCCTCCTCACCCACATCGTAAACATTCACAATATTAGGATGCATAAGCCCTGCTGCCGCCTGGGCTTCTATACGAAACTTCGATACAAAATTCGCGTTCTCGCTGAATTCCTGTTTTAAGACCTTCACTGCCACAAAACGGTTCAGCTTATGATCCTTTGCTTTATATACATCTGACATGCCGCCGGTACCGATCTTTTCCAAGATCTCATACCGATCCCCTATCATCATTCCTATTTTAATCATGTTATACCTCGTCCGATAACGGCTCGATCACGATCACCGATATATTGTCCCTGCCGCCGTTTAAGTTGGCTGTCTGCACCAGTTTTTCTACCCTGTCCCTGAGACTGCCGCCGCCTTTTAGGATCCGGCATATCGTCTCGTCGTCCACCATGTTAGTCAAGCCATCAGAACAAAGTAAAACCATATCTCCTGTCTGTAATTCCCAATCAAAAAAATCTACTTCCACATCATCCTTGGCGCCTATCGCCCGGGTGATGATGTTTTTATCCGGATGATTTCTGGCCTCTTCGCGGCCGATGCCGCCCATTCTGACCATTTCCTCTACCAGGGAGTGATCCTCCGTAATCTGCACGATCTCATCTCCCACCACATAGAGTCTGCTGTCTCCCACGTTTGCCACCTGCAAAAAACGCCCCATACAGGTAGCCGCCACCATTGTGGTTCCCATGCCGTTCAGAGAAAAATCTTCGCTGGCCCGCTCTCTGAGATGTGTATTCGCCCGGGTGATCGCGTGTTCCATGATCTTTGCGGGACTCTTCTCAAAGGACGCGGAAATATCCTCCACCACAGTCTCTACAGCCAAAACAGAAGCATAGTCCCCTGCTTTATGACCGCCCATGCCATCCGCCACGATAAAAAGATTCGGCAGATTCCCGACCGGTGTCTCAGATACATAAATAAAATCCTGATTCAGTTGTCTTCTTTGCCCGATATCTGTCAGCGCATAAGACCTGAGCACAGCCCATTCCTCCGTTTAGCATTTTTTTCCAATTACCAATGTTAGCATATAAACCACAAAAGAGCAAGTAAATTCACTTTTTAGGGGTAGCAGCTCCGGTTGTAAGGAATCGCCTCCTGAGCTGTCCGCAGGCCCCGTCGATATCTCTTCCCATCTCCCTGCGCACCGTAGCGTTGATGCCCTTTTTCTCCAGAAGCGCCGCGAACGCCTCCACCGAATGTCTCTCAGACTGCACATATTCCCGCTCTTTGACCGGATTGACCGGAATCAGATTCACGTGGCAGTTTAATCCTTTCAACAATGCCGCAAGCAATGCGGCGTCTTCCTTCGTATCGTTTACGTCCCGCACCAGACTGTACTCGAAGGTGATCCTTCTGCCGGTCTGTTTAAAATAATCGGCACAGCAGTCCATGATCTCCTCCAGAGAATACTGATTGGCGATGGGCATAAGCTCCCGCCGTTTTTCATCTGTAGCCGCATGGAGAGAAAGCGCCAGCGTGATCTGCAGCTTCTCCCCCGCCAGTCTCCGAATGCCCGGCACGATTCCGCAGGTGGAGACCGTCACATTCCTCTGGCTGATATTTAACCCGTTTTCATCCGTAAGCAGCGTGATAAAACGCAGGAGATTGTCGTAATTGTCAAGGGGTTCTCCGCTCCCCATGACCACCACATTGGATACCCGCTCTCCCGTCTCCAACGTGATGGCGTAGATCTGATCCAACATCTCCGCGGGCGTCAGATTCCGCACCAGCCCGTCCAGAGTAGACGCACAGAACCGACAGCCCATGCGGCACCCTACCTGAGAGGAGATGCAAACCGAATTTCCGTGCTTATACCGCATCCACACGCTCTCCACCACATTGCCGTCAGAGAGCGCAAAGAGATACTTCTTCGTACCGTCCAGGGACGATTCCTGCACCGCCACAGTCTGAAGCGCCGTATAGCTATAGTTTGCCCCACATTTCTCTTTCATAGCCAGAGGAATGTTACTCATTTCCTCATATCCTCTGGCAAGCTTCTTATGCATCCACTCATACAGCTGCGCCGCCCGAAAAGGCTTCTCACCGAGCAGCGTCATCTCTTCCCTCAGTTCCGATAGTGTGAGAGACTTGATATCCTTCTTTTCCATATTACTCCGCTTTCTTTCTCAGCTTCGCCAGGAAAAATCCGTCCGTCTCATGCACCCCCGGCAAAAGCTGGAGCATGCCCTGATCTGCTTCCTCGGCAAGAGCCTCCGGCATCTGTCCTGCCATACTGGCCCGTTCCAGGCCGAAGGTATCGCAGAGCCAGTCCACCATTTCCTCGTTCTCTCCGGGATTCATGGTACAAGTGCTGTACATCATGATCCCGCCGGGCTTGAGGTAAGCTGTGACATTCGACAGGATCTCCCTCTGCAGGATCTGTATCTCTTTCAGTGACTCTGCCGTTACCCGGTACTTGATATCCTGCTTGCGGCCGATCACCCCCAGCCCCGAACAGGGCACATCCGCCAAAAGCACATCCGCACGTCCCAAAAGCGATTCATCCCGCACACGTGCATCCTGCACTCTGACAGATACATTTTCCACACCCAGACGTTTTCTGTTTTCCTCGATCCGTTCTGTCTTATATTGACTCACATCACAGGCGATCACTTCTCCCGCACCCCCAAGCTTGTCCGCCGCATGAAGAGTCTTCCCGCCGGGCGCGGCGCAGACATCGATCACCGTATCACCAGGGCGGATTCCCGCCGCCTCCACCACCAGCATAGAACTCACATCCTGCACCGCAAAAAGACCCTCGCCATATCCT
>CAZUZZ010000059.1:0-5631 GCA_964625055.1 uncultured Bacteroides sp.
TTTCAAAACAATATTATAAGGTATTATGCTATGTAATGCAAACAAAATTTATGACTCTCCCGGAGGAAGACTTGTGCAAATGGACATCGCTTTGGCACAATGAATAGATTTTCAAAGAAAATTAAGAAATCTTTATGAAAATCTTATTTTGACTTTTCACCTTCTTCTGCTATCATGTACTATCATGGAAAGAAAAATACGACTCAAATCATTATTTCATAAATACAGACACGCGCTGCCGCTTCTTCTTTACGGAATCGTGTATATGCAGTGGTTTGCCTATCTGGAAAGGACTGTGACCAGACATTACCGGCTGATCCATGTAGCTCCGGATGATCTGATCCCCTTCTGCGAGGTGTTCGTCATCCCCTACTTCCTGTGGTTTGCCTATGTGGCGACAGTGGTTGTGTATCTTTTCTTTAAGGATAAAGAGGATTATTTTCGGACCTGCGCTTTCCTGTTTACGGGGATGACCGTTTTTTTGATCATCAGCACCCTGTGGCCAAACGGACACGATCTTCGCCCCGTCATCATGCCAAGGGATAATATTTTCACCAAAATGATAAGCACACTCTACGCCGCAGACACCCCGACAAACCTCTGGCCAAGCATTCACGTGTACAACTCTCTCGGCTGCCATTTTGCCGTGAGGAAGTGTGCCGGACTTGAGAAAAAAAAGGGCATCCGGATCTGCTCCCTGATTTTGTGTATTTCCATCATTTTATCCACTATGCTGATCAAACAGCATTCCGTGTTTGATGTGGCTACCGCCTTTATTATGGCCGGCGTTATGTACGGCATCGTATACGGTTCCGACATACTGCTCCACTTCTATCACGGACTGCGCGGACGGAATAAAAGAAGACCCGGCACTTTACTCTAAAAAGAGACAGGACAGAGACAAACGGCTCTGTCCTGTTTTTCAGTTAAATTTAAAAAATCTTCTGCAGATCTTGTATCCTTCCACAGAGATCTTCCTTCCCCCTTTTCCCGGCAGATTCATAGAATTGCCGAGCACACCGTAACGCAGCCTCATAAACACCCCGATATCCTTCTGCCTGATATACTCCCAGAGCTTAACCTTCTTCTCCAGGTTTTCCTCTGTGCCGGAACGTATCAGCATGATGGAAGAGATTACGGTGATGATCTCCAGATAGTTCAGCATATATTTTTTAAGTTTGCTTTTTCCGATTATCCTGCCTTTGTTATCCACAAAATAATCTATCATGATCTTATTGACCTTGATCTGCTGATCGATCCGGCTGATCATGATCTCCTCGTTGACCGACTGTCCCTCTCTGCCGATATAATATCGATAGAAATTCACATCGAGATAGTACATATTTTTAACATAGGGCAAAGGTTCAAAGACGAAGATATTATCCACGTAGAAGGTGTTTTCCGGCAGATTCAATCCGCACTCACGCAGAAGCTTCGTCCGAAAGATCACCGAATGCATGAGAATATACTGTCCCTTGTGAAAATGCTTCACCTCGTTCCAGCCGAATATCTTATCCTGCGGAAGAGCATGGTGATACTTCATCACCTTGTGTTTTTTCTCTCCCTCCTTCTCATATACGAAATTGCTGATCAGCATATCCAGCGTATCGCCCCGTGCAATGATATCCCGCAAAGTATCCAGAATCTTCTGATAAGCGCTCTCCTTCACCCAATCGTCGCTGTCCACTACTTTATAGTAAAGGCCCGTTGCATGGACAAGCCCCGTGTTGACGGCGGAGCCGTGTCCCCCGTTTTCCTTGTGAACCGCCTTTACAATAGAGGGATACCTGCTTTCATAGGCATCCGCGATCTTACCCGTTTCATCCGTAGAGCCGTCGTCTATGATCAGTATCTCCACATCCTCGCCACCGACAAGCAGCGACTCGATGCACTTCTTCATATAATCTTCCGAGTTATAACAAGGTATCGCTACAGATAACAATTTCATGCCGACACAAACCAGCCTTTCTCATTCAATCCAGCCTAAGTATTCTGCTTTTCACTCACCCTGTCATTTTATCACAAAAGAATGAGAAATTATTTATAGGTTTCTTATATTTTTCTTATTTTTTCCCGCCTTTCCGACCCATCTCGACCTGTTCGGCGTAGGCCGCAAAGGCCGAAGGAATCGGATAACCGGTCCTTGTCTCCTCCGGATCCACAAATATGATATCCTGTGTCTTTTTCCCCGGTTCCATCTCTGTCAGCTCGTCCACCCTGACCAGATACCCTGTCATATGCCATTCCCGATGAGTAAAAATATGTTTGGCTGCCGGCAGCTGCCTGATCCTGATGGGGATAAGCCCAAGTTCCTTTATATGGGCAAGTACCTGCTCCTCCTCACAGTTTCCCTCCATAGAAGGAAATTCATACATACCGGCCAAAAGACCCTTCTCCGGTCTTTTTCGCAGAGCCACCTTGTTCGCATCCTGTATGACCAGAATTGTCTTTTTCTCCACAACCCGCGGCTTCTTCTTCGCCTTCTTCGGGAATGCAGTCTCCCTGCCCTCTTCCCTAGCCCTGCAGAGAGCTTTCCATGGACAGATCTCACATTTCGGCGCGCCGACTGGAATGCAGACCGTCGCTCCCAGCTCCATCAGCGCCTGATTAAAATCTCCGGGACGATCCTTAGGCATCACGCTCCGAAGCTCCTCCTCCACAGATCTTTTCACCTTCGCATCCAGAATATCCCTGTCATCCGCACGCAGTCTCGCAAGGATCCGCAGCACATTTCCATCCACCGCCGGATACGCCCTGCCGAAAGCGATGGAGGCTATGGCGCCGGCCGTATAGCTCCCGATTCCCGGAAGCGCCTCGATCCTGTCAAAATCATCCGGCATTTTCCCTTCATATTCAGAGACAAGGATCTGTGCTGCCTTTCTTAAGTTTCTGGCGCGGTTATAATATCCCAACCCTTCCCACAGCTTCAGCAGGCTCTCCTCCTCCACAGCCGCAAGGCTCTCGATATCGGGAAGCGCCTGCAAAAAGCGGTCATAATAGGGCTTCACCGCCTCCACTCTGGTCTGCTGCAGCATGATCTCCGAAATCCATACGTGATAAGGCGTCGGCTCCTCCCGCCATGGCAGTATGCGTCTGCCCGCGTCATACCATGCAAGCAGCGGCTCCGCGATCCTGTCCAGACTATCCAGATATACAGGCAGCGGCTTGTCCATCTCCAATCCGTCCTCCCGCACAAGACAGTCATAGGCAAGGAGCCGCACCCCGGCATTTCTCGCTCTCTTAAGCGCCTCTCCGAAGGCCGGCTGCGTGTCCCAGTTTGGCTCCACATAGCGGATCCCTTTCATCTGCACAACAAATAAAAGATAAGCCTCGTACCCCTGCCTGCACGCTTCGATCAGCTCCTCAATATGTTTCAATGCCCGCTCGGAGGGCGCATCGGGAAAAGCCGCCACGCCGTCCCGTTCCAGGGTCACTCCCTTCACCTCGATAAATGCTTTTTTCCCGGCGCCGCTCTCCACATAAAAATCAAACCGGGAGTTCCCGAAGGTTTTCTCCGGACGAACCAGACTGACATCCCTGTACAAGCCGCCCGCTGACAACCATTCTCCCGCCACCTGATTCGGGGCATTCGAATCCATATTCACCAGTCGGCCCGCCTTATCTACCGCTACCAGATCATAAGCCGTAGCGCGTTTCTCGCTGTCATTCTTTTCCAGATAAACCCTGGCATGATCCGTGAGGAGTTCCCTGCACCTCCCCGTATTTTTTACATGAACCTTCGTCCGCTCACCCATGAGCTCCACATAGGCGATAAACCGATTCGGACGCTCTAAAAATTCAGCGCTGACTATTTCCCGGTATCTCATATTCTGTCATCCTTTTAGCTGCTGTCCTTCTCTTCTATCTCCCCCGCAGCTTCTCTATTCCTGTAAGGTACTCTGGCGGCGGGCACCACCTTTGACGCCGGAAGTGTATGTGCGGATTGGTCGTCAAAGAAAATATGCGCCCCGAAAGCCTGCAGTACATCTTTTTTCCGGATTCCGCCCAGGAAGAACACCTCGTCGATACGCACATCCCACGCCCGCAGCGTACGAATGACACGCTCGTGAGCCGGCGCACATCTGGTGGTGACCAGCGCCGTTCTGATCGGCGCCTCCTCCACCGGATAATCCTTTTGCAGCTCGGAGAGCGTCTTTAAAAATTTAGCAAAAGGTCCCGCCTGCAGGGGGTTATCCGCATTGCGCCTCTCGTTCTCCTCGAAAGCCTCCAACCCCTCCGCCTGAAAGATACGCTCGGACTCATCCGAGAACAGAACCGCATCTCCATCGAATGCCACCCGGATCTGCTGTATCCTGTGCTCGCAGTCGTAAGTCGTTATCCCCTCCGTGCAGATGATGCCTGCCGCAATATTGGAATCGATCGCACGCTGTACATCATCCTCACAAGCTGACAGAAAAAGATCCGTCTTAAATGCAGTAAGGTACGGTGCCAGCGAAGCCCCGCCTGCCAGCACGGCTCTGGTGATGCGAAGTCCGTAGTGTTCGATCGTCTTAAAGACCCGCAGCGAGGTGTCCGGACTGTTTCGGGACATGATAATGACTTCCACCCGATCCTCCCTGCCCGGCAGTTCATTCAGCGAAAGGAGCGCACGCACCAGCGGAAAGCCCGGCCCCGGTTTCAGCACCTCATTCTCATGCTCCTTCTGATAACGGCCGTAAGCCTCCACGCCCTCTTCCTCGTAGATCTTATTCTCATAGGTCAGATCAAACAACGCCCTGGACGAAACGCCTACCACAAGTTTGTTTTCTAAATCGTATGCCATAAAGCACCCCCATCTGCGATTCTCCGGTGGGGATGCATTCCCTATCTCAGCCTGTTACACTCAAACTTCTCAAAGGTACGCAGACAATTCCTAAGCTCCTGAAATCTGTCCTCCAGATCCCCCTCTTTGATCTCCAGATCCTCAGACACCGCCATAGTGTTTATCATGTCGTCCGTGATCCGGTTATGGAGTGAATCCAGAATGAGAAGCCTCTGCTCATAGGAATCCGCATCGAGAAACGCCAGCACCAGAGGATCGATATTTAATTCTTCTGCTGAATCATCAACTGATTTTATATCTGTCTTTACGTCTGTCTGCCTCTGCTGATCCTGCGCCTGACCGGTCGTTTCCACCGTCTTCTCCGGCCCCATGCTCTCCCGCTCCTGTACGCTATCCTGCCCTTCTTCCAGAAGCACAAACCGGTACTTCTGTTCGACATCGGGATATTTCACAGTATCTACCTCCTCCATAAACATGGAAAGAGGACGCACATAGATCTCGAAGGTGTCATACATCGCCTGGTAAACCACCATCATCTCTCCGGTCTCACTGTGTCTGGCAAGACAACGGATCTGATACAAGTTACCCTTAAAATGCCTGTATATTTCCTGTGGTCTGGGATTATGTCTCATAGAAATCTCCTTTTTCGTGGTCATTATCTATTAGTATAATCCCAAAATTCGAAAATGTCATCCCTCGGCGCAGACTCAGCAGTCTGCGCCCAAAGAATTGCTCCGCAATTCTTTCTTAAATGTTTTTCGCTGTGGCATTTTCTTTTCCCCTCAGCGCAGACTCCAAACAGATGTTCTAATTTCATTATAGAACATTTGTTCTGAAATTACCAGACC
>CAZUZZ010000059.1:5731-8138 GCA_964625055.1 uncultured Bacteroides sp.
TCCAAACAGATGTTCTAATTTCATTATAGAACATTTGTTCTGAAATTACCAGACCTAATGATAAATAATACACAGATCTTCCACTTCTTTACAAAAATCCGCACAGAGCAGGATCTCTGTCAGCTGTGCCTGCTCCCCGGCCTCCAGCTCCTGGATCCGCCTGTGGTGAACCTCCACCCTGTAGCTGCGCCTGCCATCCCCTTCTCTCGTCCAGGTGACTGTCAGTCCACTGTTGTGATATCCCAGTTCCTCCAACGTCCTCCTGGCGTTCTCCTTAAAACGATCCTCAAGCAGAGCATATCTTACATTTTCCTGAGAACAGTCCTGCTTCTCCTTACTCATCACTGTGCCGCTCACACAAAAGACTGCACTTAAAATCAACAGCGCCGTTATCATGCCAAATCCCATTTTCATCTGTCGCACCCCCTTGTTGGAAAGATCTTATCATTTTAAATGTCCTATAAATTGGACACACAAAAGAAAGAGCCATCGCTTATTGCAATGACTCTCTCAAAAGTTCTATTTGGTTTACATAATATATTTACTGTTCGATGGATTTATAGCGCACATCGAGCAGGTCTTCACCGCACACCTGACGATATCCGTCCGGATCCGTAATGATATAATCCCCCTCGCGCAAAAAAGTCTTGCCTCTCCTGTTCTCCACATAAGGACAAACGATAGCGCCGTTTTCCTTTTTGATCTGGATCAGCTTGTCCATGACAAACCACCCCTTGGTCACCACATCCGTCCACAGCTCGACACCGTCCTCCAAACCTTTGCCGATCTCATATTTCTCCACATCCACTTCATAAGCTTTATGTTCATACTTCATAACGCCTCTCTCCTTCCTCCTTGTTAAAAATATATCACTCTGCGATCACTCTCATAATAGCCGTCTTCAATTCCTCATAGGTCTCATAGGCCGGAATCTTCGGATACTCCTTCTTGATCTGCTCCGTAGTCCGGAATAGAAATCCGGCCTTGCTCGCCAGAATCATTCCTAGATCGTTATGGCTGTCTCCGCTGGCGATCGTGTCATACCCGATAGACTGCAGCGCCTTCACTGTGGTAAGCTTGGAATCCTGAATCCGCATCTTATACCCGGTGATCGCTCCGTCCTCAGCCACCTCCAGAGAATTACAAAAGATCGTGGGCCATCCCAGCTTTTCCATCAGCGGTCCGGCAAACTGTGTGAACGTATCGCTGATAATGATCACCTGCGTAATGCTGCGCAGCTCGTCCAAAAAATCCTTCGCTCCCGGCAGCGGATCGATCTTTGCGATCGTATCCTGAATCTGCTTAAGTCCCAGCCCATGCTCCCGCAGAATGCCAAGCCGCCAGTTCATCAGCTTATCATAGTCCGGCTCATCCCTGGTCGTTCTGGTAAGCTCCGGGATTCCGCTCTCCTTCGCAAAAGCGATCCAGATCTCCGGCACCAGCACCCCCTCCAGATCCAGACAAACAATATTCATACCCATGAAATGCCTCCAATAGTAACGTAAGTAAATGACGCGCAGACATCATTCCTGTTCTTATTGTACTGTAAGTGGCCCCTCACCCGCAAGAAAAATTTTTTTAACTGTGTTTCACGATCAGAAGCTCCACACTCATCACATCACCCATTCTGCCTGTCTTGACCGATTCCTCAGCCTCCACACAATCCTCCAGCGCCTTTTTCAGCTCCGCCTCTTTAAATTTGGCCGCCTGAGCCACATATTTTCTGGCGATAAAGCCCGCAAGTCCCACCTTTGTTCCTATCGCTGCCGCATCGTACCCTTTATTCTTAAGCTCCTTGACCTGCAAAAGAAGGTTAAACTGTCTGGCGATCAGAAAGAGGATACGCATGGGCGGTTCCTTCAGTGTCAGCAGATCATAGTAAAGATCCATGGCACGCCTCTGTCTCTTGTCCGCCACAGCCTCCACCATATCGAATATCCGGCTGTTCACCTGCCTGACGCAGATCTCCTCCATATCCTGTGCGGTGACCACATCCTTTTCCAGACAATAGCAAACCAGCTTTTCCACCTCGCCCCGGATATTCTCCATATCAGTCCCTGTCTTGTCCAGGAAAAAGTCCAGATCACGCTGTGTGATCTTCTTGCCCTCTTTCGTGAACAGCTCCAGGATCCACCGCTTTAACATCGCCTCATCCGGCGTTTTACAGTCAATGATGCGCCCCTTTGTACTGACAGCCTTGTAGAGCTTACTCCTCTTGTCGATCTCCGCTTCCACAAACACAAAAAATGCAGTCGGGGCGGGCTGTGCCAGATACTCCGCCAGTGCCTCCCCTCCCTTCTTAAAAAAGCCGCTGTTCTCTATCACCAGCACACGGCGTTCTGCAAAAAAAGGCATGGTCTCCGCCAGGTCGATCACCTCTCCCGGTTCGATTCCCTTTCCCTCAAAG
>CAZUZZ010000060.1:0-1157 GCA_964625055.1 uncultured Bacteroides sp.
AACAGATATTTCCCGATCAACTCGATCACACTGGAAATGGTGGGCAGTATCTTGTTGCCGATGCTCTGCAGTCCGAATCGGGAAGGGTTTAACAGTGCCAGGATCATCAGGCAGGGAGCTACCACCCGCAGATACAGCGCACCGTTTTCTATCACCACCGCCTCCGAAGAGCCGGACAGCAGCCGCACCATCAAAGGCGCGAGAGGAATGGTAAACAGCGTGATCACCGCCGTCAACACCGCACCACATAAATAAGCATATTTTACGGCCTTGCGGATCCGCCCCATCTGTCCTGCCCCAAAGTTTTGCGCCACAAAGGTACTGACCGTCTGACTGATCGCCATATAGGGCATCATCAAAAAACTAAAAAGTTTTCTGGCCGCCACGTGCCCTGCGATCACCAGATATCCCAGACTGTTGATCCCGGACTGCAAAATAGCCGATCCAGCGTAGACAATAGCGCTCATAAAAGCCATGGAAAGTCCCTGCGCCAGCATCTCCAGATACAGCGCCTTATCCCAGACAAAGTGTTTTCTCTTCGGGATCAGGATATCCGCCTTTTTCCAGATATAAACCAGACAGGCGATCACCGACACGCCCTGGGCGATCACGGTAGCCACCGCCGCCCCCTGCACACCCATCCCTACCTGTTTGATAAAAAACAGATCCAACACGATATTCAGCACCGACGACAGGATCAGAAAGACAAGGGGCATCACACTGTTGCCAATGGCACGCAAAAGCCCTGCACACAGATTATAGGCAAACATGACCCCGATAAACAGGGTGATCGTGGAAATATAGGCATAGGACTGGTCTATGATTTCAACGGGTGTATTCAAAATCTCCAGCAAGGGATATACAATAAAACGAGCCGCCGTCGTCATGATCACTGTGGTGCCAAACCCGATCACAAGTGCCGTCGCCACAGACCGTTTCAACTGATCCAAGTCGCCATTGCCAAAGCTTCTGGCTGTCACGATGGCAAGCCCGTTGCCGATCCCCAGCGCAAATCCGACAAGTAGGTCATAGATCGCAGCAGCCGCGCCCATAGCCGCCAACGCCTCGTCTCCCAACGTGTGGCCGATGATCACCGTGTCCATGGTATTATAAAGCTGCTGAAACACCCCGGAAAAGAAAAGCGGAACGGCAAAGAT
>CAZUZZ010000060.1:1257-8108 GCA_964625055.1 uncultured Bacteroides sp.
TGGTATTATAAAGCTGCTGAAACACCCCGGAAAAGAAAAGCGGAACGGCAAAGATAAGCATGGCTTTCAGGATCGGCCCATGGAGCAGATCCACATCAAATTTTTTCTTCTGTGCCACAGATTCCATATACTGTCATTCTCCTCTGCTCTACTGTTCCGGCACCACCGCGTAAAACTCAATCACCTCATCGCTCTCATTGCGCAGGCTGTGGGTATGCCCCTTGGGGCAGTAATGACAGCTTCCCGCAGGCAGGATCTCCTGCCCGTCATCATAAAGGACTACGCCCGTTCCTTTCAGCATAAAGATGATCTCACTGTTCGTGTCATGGGTATGTACGCCGATGGTCGCGCCCGGCTCTAACGACGCCCGCATGATCTTACATACCTCATCCGTGTACATATGGGTCTTAAATTCCTTCTCTCCTCCCTTAAAATTAGGGATGATCTGTTCCTCGATCGAGTCAAAATGTAAAATCATAATGTCCTCCGTTCCGAAGCATTTTCCTCATAAAATTATAATCTAAATTTTACTATACTCCCATGCCCTTTGAAACGCAAGACGAATTCTTTTTTACATTTTTACCGAATCACTACTATTTCGTTCTGTTTTATGTTACTATAATGCAGGAGGCTATTACAACTCTGGAAGACTCGGCAGACACTTTACAATTTTTTAAAAATCTATCAATAAGACGAGGAAAGAAAAATGGACAACAATTACAATCAACAGCCAAATGTAAATCCCAATCAACAGGGGAATCCCTACCAGCAGCAAGGCTCTCCTTACCAGCAGGGAAATCCCTACCAGCAACAGGGAAACCCTTATCAGCAGGGGAACCCCTACCAGCAGCAGGGAAACCCTTACCAGCAGGGAAATCCTTACCAACAGCAAGGAAACCCTTATCAGCAGGGAAATCCTTATCAACAGGGGAATCCTTATCAACAGGGGAATCCTTATCAACAGGGGAATCCTTATCAGCAGTCAGGGCCTAACATGAATAACGGTTATGGAAATTACGGCGGTATCGCCGAAGAACCACAAAAGGCCCCCAACATCTTTCAGCAGTTCGGCCTTGCCTTCATACCGCCCCAATACAACCGACTGACAAAAGTCAAGACCGGAAGCATGATCGGGTTCGTGACACTTTTGGCTCTGATCGCAACTATTATTTCCTTTATCAGTTTCTCGATCAGCTTATCGGCCCTCGATATAAAGGGCTGGGCAAACAAACTGCCGGATTTTGAGATCACGAATGGCCGCCTGTATCTCGAGGAGGAGTTCCTGTATGATGAAAGCGGAATATTCGTATATGTGACGGAGGATATCGACGATTTTTCTTATGATGACGCCGCCATGCTCATGGACGAAGGCTATGACGATATCATTCTGGTAGGCCGGTACGGACTTTCGCTCATGCAAAACGGCGAGTACCAACAGTTTGATTTCAGCAATGCCACCACGGATATCAGCAGAGACATGATTGTTGACACACTGGTGCCTATGATCCAGGTCTTTATAGTAGTGGGATATATCATCTTCTTTGTGGGAAGAGTTCTATGGTATTTCCTGTGCGCAGCAATCTATCTGGTATTGGGGCTGGCCATTGCCTCCATTATGAAAAAGCAGCTGTCGACGGGAGCACTGTACAGAACGGCAGTGTATGCTAAGGTACTGATGTTTGTGATAGCGACGGTTCTTAACGCAATTACCTTTATGAGTTTTTCAATCCCCCTCTATATCAGGATTGTTATCACTCTTGGATTTATGGGATTTGCTATTGCAAAACTGCCCGATCAGGCATAAAGCGTGCACCACAAGGCGCACTCAAAAAGGAGACCGCTACAAGCGATCTCCTTTTTTTATAACCCTTTTGTTTTTAGAGTCTCACATCGAAAGGCAGATACCCTTCGGGCAACGTCTCTTTCTGAGCCGCCTCCGCCGCAGCCGCTGCCTCTGCGACCTCTCCAGCAGAAAGCTCCGCATTCTCAGGCAGCGCCTCTTCCAGTTCCTCGGTGATCTCTTCCGTCACTTCCTCTGTCAGCTCTTCTGCAAGCTCCTCGATCTCTTCCATGATCTCCTCGAGTTCGCCGCCTTCTTCGATGCCCAGCGCTTCCTCGACCATCTCTTCCAGCCGTTCTTCCGGTGTCTTGGGAGCCATCTTATCGACTGCCTCCGCGATCTTCTCACCGCGCTCTGTGGACTCATCCAGAATATGGAACATCTGCTCGTGATTGTAAGCCGCCTTGATGGACGCGATCTGATCCTCATAGGACTGGAACATCTTTAATTTTTCCGCGATCTCCTCCACACTCCCGGCAGTGACATTTTTCAGATTCTCTTTCTGCTTCTCAAAAAATTCGACCTGCTTTTTCGTCTCTTCCTGCCGCTCCAGCCTGTCCTGCGTGCTCTTTAGCATTCCCGCGGAGTTCATTCTCCGCAATATCCCACTGGTCTGCTCCCATGATATATTCATAAACGATAACCACCTTTCTTCTTATCCGGCTGTCAACCGATTCCAATCTGCTTTTGCTTTGGTTATTCTTTATTTCGGAGAAACCGGAAAATTTCTAAAGGTGTTTTGTTGTCAATGGGCGGATTTTTGTCCTGGAAAGATATATTTGACAAAAAAGAAATCCAATGCTAAAATGATTTCATCTTTACAGAGAGAGGTGAAAGGATGAAGAGATAATCTACTTTTGATCACATGAAGGTTTTGACAGTAGGGATGACTATTCCTATCCTGTTTTTCATGTCGCCAAAAGTGGATTATGTTCTCATAACCTCTCTTTTTGTGTGCATATTTTGTCAGTGAAATCTGCAATTTATCATCCCTGTGAGGTTAGAGTATGTAATGGAACTGTTTGGCGGCAAGCGGTTCCTTTTTTATTGGAGCCAAAGAAGGGAGCGATGTATATGGCACAGATCAGTGTAAACAATCTTACATTTTGTTATGAAGGCAGCTTCGACCCTGTCTTTGAAAATGTTTCTTTTTCCATCGATACCGATTGGAAACTGGGCTTTATCGGCCGCAACGGAAAAGGTAAGACCACCTTTCTGCAGCTGCTGACAGGAAAGTATTCCTATCAGGGCTCTATCGACACAACGGCGGTATTTGACTACTTCCCCTACCCCGTCACAGAAGACCTGAGGAAACTTCCCGCAGCTGAATTTATTGAAGATTTGAAAGTCGGCTGCGAGACATGGCGTGTGATCTGCGAACTGTCACAACTGGGGGAAAGCGCGGAGCTTCTCTACCGCCCCTATGAAACGTTAAGCTTCGGGGAGCAGACGAAGATATTACTGGCAGCTTTATTTTCCGGCGAAAATGATTTTCTGCTGATCGACGAGCCAACCAACCATCTGGATCATAACGCCAGAGAGGCGGTGAAAAGCTATTTGTCTTCCAAGAAAGGATTTATTCTGGTGTCTCATGACCGAGATCTGCTGGACGCCTGCACCGACCATGTCTTAGTGCTGAATCGGCAGACCATTGAAGTGCAGAGCGGCAATTTTTCCAGCTGGTGGGAAAACAAACAACGAAAAGACCAGTTCGCCCAGTCGGAGAACGAGAAACATCTGCGGGAAATCCGAAAATTAAAAGCAGCATCCCGGCGCGCCTCCTCCTGGGCAGACCAAAACGAGCGCACCAAGATCGGCTTCGATCCCACAAAGGAGCATGACAGAAGTATCAGTGCAAGGGCCTATATCGGTGCCAAAACCAAAAAGATGCAGAGCCGGGTCAAACAGATGAACCAACGGATCAATCGGGAGATTGAAGAAAAAGAAGGGCTTTTACAGGATCTGGAAACGCCTGTGGATCTGAAGCTGGTACAGCTCTCCCACCACAAGGAAGTCCTGGTCAATCTGAAAGATTACGGCGTGCAGTATACAGGCGCACCGCATCCTGTTTTTACGGATGTATCTTTCACCCTTCATCAGGGAGACCGGATTGCCCTGGAAGGGGAAAACGGCTGTGGAAAATCCACCCTGCTTAAAATGCTTTTGCAAAAAGCGGGAACTTCTGATTTTTCTATGAATGTAGCAGAAAGAGGCATTTGCGAGACAGCGGCTGGCCTTGTGATCTCCTATTGCAGTCAGGATACCTCTCACCTTCTGGGTTCCCTTACAGATTTTTGCGAGGCCCAAAATCTGGATACGAGTCTTTTCTTCTCTATCCTGAGACAGCTCGATTTTGAGCGTGTGCAGTTTGTCAAAAATATGGAACAGTATTCGGAAGGGCAGAAGAAAAAGGTCTTGCTTGCGGCAAGCCTGCTGACGCCTGCTCATCTCTATATTTGGGATGAGCCGCTGAATTATATCGATGTGTTCTCCAGAATGCAGATTGAAAAGCTGCTGCTCGCCTATCAGCCGACGATCTTGTTTGTGGAGCATGATGTGCGGTTTCGGGAGAAGGTGGCGACCAGGAAGGTTGCGTTGTAAACGAGAGAGTTCCTATTGCTTTAAAGAAGCCCCACCGTCTCCGGCAGGGCTTCTTTCCTTACTTATCATCGCCTTTTTTCTTCTTGATGGCAACAACAACACCAATCACTACGAGCACGACGAATGCAACGTCGATGACTATTTTCATCGTTTCGTACATTTTCACACCTCCTCTCCTCTTCTGTGAATAACAACTTAATCGTTTTACAACTGACTGCTATCTCCTACCAGCTTTTCTCAAGCGTCATACCCCAATCCAGGTTAAAAGGACTGTCCGCTTCCGCTTTGATTCCTTCATAAATCTCACGCCTTTCACCGCTATTATCTTCTGACCAATATTCATATCCCGCAAAATAGCTATCCATCAGGCTATCCCATGAATCAAAGGTATTCTGAATTGTTTTGGCTACTTCCAGTGACTGATCAAGCGCTTCCTCCTCTGTATAATAGCCTGCAAGATAGTAATACCCCAGAAGCGACATCGCACGGCAGTAATCCCAGCCTGCTACGTCATCTTCGCCGCATCCCAGTTCTTCCGCAAAGGACACACGCTGACCCTCGTTCAGAAGCCAGTCCATTGTCTCATCCGCCGATTCATGGTCCGTCACATCCCACCATTCATTCAACATATTCTGCACGATTGCTTTGCTGCTGTCATTCGCGGGTGCCCCGCCAAATAATGTGTAATCCCAACTATTGACTGCCGTCAGAACGGCACAGGTATTATTAAACCATTGAACCGTATCCGTCCTATCTATCGTGGATAGATCCTCCATTTCCGGTGCGTTTTCCTGAAACGATGCACACACATTATTAAAATATTCTGTCTTGGCAGCATTTATTTTCAAAGCCACATATAAAATGTTGTAATAGGCATAGTCCGTCTCTCCATACAAAATGCGTCCCTCGCCTTTGACGCCGTCCGCCGTTACCGCACAGCTATAGGCTGCCACCACTTCCATGCCGGGAACAGACGGATTCTCTATCGTTTCCGCCCCGGACACGGCATAGGAATTATTGATCAAATCCTGCCAGTCATCCATATCAATTGTGCCATAAACATTTTTAGGCAGCTGCATAACGATAACCGCATCAGAACCATTCGCGTTGGCTGCTGCGACCCATCCCTCGCTCCCTGCGCCCATATCCTCCGCCGTCCATTTCTCGCTCATCTGGATACTCACAGTCTCATCCGCGGAAGTAAACTCCTTCATCACCACTGCTCCTCCGCATCCTGTCAGTATCAGTGCAAGAGCCACTGCGGCCAGCACCATACTTCTTTTTACTTTTTTCATAAATCGTTTTCCTCCTGTTTTCACTCTTTTATAAATACTCGCGTTCTCTATCTATGTATAATTGCAGGAATCAATTAAATGTCTCAAATACGAATACAATTATATTACAAATGTATTCTGTTGTCAACTCACCGGATTTATGCTCGCTTTTATATAAAAAAGGAGCCATTGCCCCAGTAGATTATTATCTACTTCTGCAACAGCTCCTTCCCTATATAATCAATCTTAAATCGTCACCAATTCATACTGATCCGTGCCCAGCCCGATCTTCACCGCATGGGCGATACAGGACTTCCACTCCGTATCCGGGTGGGTCATAAAAAAGTGGTCGTGTCCCGCTTCATTGCCGAGCTTGTGCAGGTTCTCTCCCAGCACGCTCTCCTCCACCGGCGCCATCTTATTACACAGATCCGCGCAGGCTTGATCCAACGCCACCGGATCAAAGGAGGCCAGCATACCTACATTGGGAATGATGGGAATATCATTCTCCGCATGGCAGTCGCAGTTAGGCGACACGTCACAGATCAATGACACATGGAAACACGGTTTATCCTTGCAGACAGCCCATGCATACTCTGCCATTTTATAGTTTAACATGGCAATGGAATCCTCAAAGCTCGCCGCGATCGCATCCTTCGGACACACCGCCAGACAACGTCCACAGCCCACACACTTATCATGGTCGATATGGGCCTTGCCGCCCTCAATGACAGGCGCGCCGTGAGCACAGATCCTGTCGCAGGCGCCACAGCCTACACAGAGCGACTGATCCACCTCCGGCTTCCCGTCACAGTGCTGCTCCATCTTACCCGCTCTGGAACCGCAGCCCATACCGATATTCTTAAGCGTGCCGCCAAAGCCCGCCATCTCATGCCCCTTAAAATGAGTCAGGGAGATAAACACGTCCGCATCCATAATGGCATGACCAATCTTCGCTTCTTTCACATATTCCCCGTCGATGGGTACAAGCGTCTCGTCCGTTCCCTTCAGGCCATCACCGATGATCACATGACATCCCGTCTGATAAGGAGAAAAGCCGTTCACATAGGCAGTCTCCAAATGGTCTAAGGCATTTTTGCGGCTCCCCACATAGAGGGTGTTACAGTCTGTCAGAT
>CAZUZZ010000061.1:0-8075 GCA_964625055.1 uncultured Bacteroides sp.
TCTCATAGCCGATATGATACCTCCCGGCTACCGATTCTATGTAGTTTTCCCGCTCTACCTCCTCCTCGAAGCCGCACAGCTTCTTAGCGATCTCCCGGTGGAAAGCTGTCTTGGATTCCGGATCGTCCAGACGGTAATCCCGCTCCAGAACCTTCAATTCAAAGAAGAAACCGTTCTCCGCCTGATCCATCCGCTCCTGAAACGCCTCTGCTCCCAGATTTTTGATAAACTCATCGGGATCCTTGTAGGGCTTCATGTCGATGACCCTTCCTCGCAGCCCCGCCTCCCGCCAGATACCGATGGCTCGAAGCGCCGCATTGGTACCCGCACCGTCGCTGTCGTAGGCTAAGAGCACCTCCTCGCCATATCGCTTTAAAAGCCCTGCCTGTCCCACCGTAAAGGCCGTGCCCAGAGAGGCTACCGCCTGTCCGAAACCCGCCTGATGCATGGCGATCACATCCATATAGCCCTCGCACAGGATCATATTGCCCGCCCGGGAGCTTCTGGCAAAATTCAGACCATATAGGTTGCGGCTCTTGTCAAAGATAGCTGTCTCCGGGGAATTCAGGTACTTGGGCTTGGCATCTCCCATGACCCGGCCGCCGAAGCCGATCACCCTGTGGTTGCTGTCCTGAATCGGAAACATGACACGATTCCAGAATTTATCATGGACGCCCCGTTTCTCATCAAATCCCGTAAGACCCGCTTCCGTGATCAGATCGTCCGTGTAACCCTTCGAGCGCAGATAGGCTGTCAGATCAGAGCCCGCACCGTCCGCATACCCCAGCCCGAATTTCTTCATCGTCTCATCCGTCAATTCCCTGTCGGCGAGATAGTGATGCCCCCGCTGTCCCTTAGGGGAACGCAGGAGATAATAATAATATTTCGCCGCCTCCTTGTTGACCTCCAGAAGTCTTACACGCCTGCTCTCCTTTCGCCGCATCTCCTCGGAATACTCTATCTCCGGTAATGCCACGCCCGCGCGGTCAGCCAGCATCTTCACCGCCTCCTGAAAGGTGGCGTTCTCATATTCCATCAGGAAGGTGATCGCATTCCCGCCCGCGCCGCAGCCAAAGCAGTAATACATCTGCTTGCCCGGAGAGACCGAGAAGGAGGGGGATTTTTCATTGTGAAACGGACACAGACCGAAATAGCTGCTCCCCTTCCTCTGCAGACGCACATAGCCCGAGATCACTCCCACGATATCGTTTTTCATTCTGATCTCTTCGATCAGTTCCTCAGGATAACGCATCTTTTCCTTTCTTACTTCCTCAAACAAATAATGCTCTCACCGTTCTCATCCATGCCAGGTCTTGGGAATGAAGATCCTTTCATACTGTGCAATGGCGAAACGATCCGTCATAGAGCTGATATAATCACACACGATCTTTTCTAAGGGCTCCCCCGCATCCAGAAGCTTAAAGAGGAAATTGGGCAGCTGCTCCGTGTGCACCAGATAATGCTCATAGAGTGTGATGATCAGGTTTTCCGCCTTTCCTTCTTCGCTCTTGGCTATAGGGTTTCTGTATACATGGCGGAACATAAATTCCCGCATCTTCTGCATCGCTTCCGCCACCTCCGGCGACATACAGATATCGTCCTTGTCCCTGCTGTTTGTCACGATGTTATGGATAAAGAAGTCCAGACGCTGTCCGCAACTGTATCCGATCACACTCCCGATCTCCTTGGGCACATCCGCCTCCTTCAGGATCCCGGCGCGCACCGCATCGTCCATATCGTGATGAATATAGGCGATCTTATCGGCCAGCCGCACGATCCGCCCCTCTAAGGTCATAGGCATACCGGAAGTCTGATGGTTCAGGATACCGTCCCGCACCTCTTTCGTCAGATTGATCCCCTGCCCGTCCTTCTCCAGAAGATCTACCGTCCGCACGCTCTGTTCATTGTGCTGAAAGCCATAGGGACATACTCTGTCAAGGGCCCGCTCCCCGGCGTGTCCAAAGGGCGTATGCCCCAGATCATGGCCCAGAGCAATGGCCTCCACCAGATCCTCATTCAGTTTAAGCGCCTTGGCGATGGTCCTTGCCGTCTGACTCACCTCCAGCGTATGCGTGAGTCTGGTTCGGTAATGATCTCCCTCCGGTGTCAGAAACACCTGCGTCTTATCCTTCAGCCGCCGAAACGACTTGCTATGTATGATCCGATCTCTGTCCCTCTGGAATACCGGGCGGATATCACACTGTTCCTCCTCCTTAAGCCTGCCCTGAGAATTCATGCTGAGCATGGCGTATGGACTCAGGTATTCCTTCTCCCACTGTTCCAAACTTTCCCGTATATTCATGGTTGTATCCTCGAATTGTATCGAAATTGCTCCTAGTACTATTATTCGTCCTAAAACGTCGAAATCCTTTTTTCTTCCTTATATTTTTTTAGCGGCAAATATCATAAATAAACTCCGCGTTCTTATCCATGGCCTCATAGGCGGTCTTAAAGGGCGACATCTGAAACACGTGCCACATCCCGCGAAAAACATCCATTTTTACACTCACATTCGCCTTCAGCAGCTTTTTATAGAGCATCACCGCGTCATCCTGCAGGATCTCATTGCTCCCCACCTGGATATAGGTGGGCGGAAAGCCCTCATAATCCCCGAACAAGGGCGAGATCAGCGGATCATCCAGAGCCTGTCCCTCTGCATAGTTCTGGATCATCTGCTCCAGATAAGCCGCATTCAGGACCGGATCGATACCTGCTTTGGACACATGAGATTTCCCGGAAGCCGTCAGATCCGTCCACGGCGACATGAGCACAAGTCCCCGGGGCATAAGCCGCCCCTGACTCTTCAGTTTCAGGACAAGAGACAGTGCCAGATTGCCGCCCGCAGAATCTCCCGCCAGAATGATATCTCTGGCGCCATATCCCAAAAGCATCAGATAATCCCACACCTGCATGGCATCCTGCATGGCTGCCGGATAGGGATGCTCCGGCGCCAGCCGGTAGTCAAAGGAGAGCACATCCATGGATGTGGAGGCTGCCAGCTTTGTCGTCAATGTCCGGGCATAGAGGCTGCTTCCTGTGGAGTAGCCGCCGCCGTGACAATAGAGAATGATATATTTTTTCATATGTGCACGATTCACCGTGATCCATTCTCCATGCAGGCTTTCTCCCTCCTGCAATCCCCCGATCTCTATATCTTCCACGATCACATCTTTACTGTTTCCGAGAAGCGCGCCAAAATGATCCTGAGACTGCCGATGTTTCTCAATATCCACGTTCTCCACCACACCATGCATCCGCTTGATCAGATTCATCAGGCCGGCGTTCTTTTTCTCCACTCTATCCATGACTGCCTCCTGTTTTTCATACTTTTTTATATTTTACCATAAAATCGGGAAAAATTGTGCTATACTTGTCTCATGTCAAACCATTATGTAAAAAACAAAAATAAAACACGTAAATCTGCTGTCCGGGCGAAAAAAGACGTTTGGTATAAGCTGGATCTGTCAGCCACCGTCTATCCCACTCTGCAGCGGCGGGATTTTTCCTCCGTCTATCGTCTCAGCGTAACACTTCGGGAGACGGTGGATCCGGAACTGCTGCAGCAGGCGCTGGATATGACGCTGCCGCGCTTTCCCACCTACAAGGTGGCGATCCGCAAAGGGCTGTTCTGGCGCTATCTGGAGCCCAACAACCGTCCCGGACCTTTCGTACAGAAGGATATCAAAAACCCCTGTATGCCCATGCATTTTAAAAGTAACAGTCGCTATTTAATCAGAGTATATTACTATGGCAGCCGGATCTCCTTTGAGGCACACCATTGCCTCGGAGACGGCACCGGCGGTATGTGCCTTTTACAGACGCTGACCGCTGTATATCTGGGCCTGCAGGGCCACTCTATCCCTCCCTCCGGCTTTGTGCTGGATCTGAATGAAACGCCGGATCCCGAGGAACTGGAGGATGCCTATATGCGCTATGCCACGGCGAAGGTGAAACCGCCGCGCCCTGCGGCAAAGACCTATCGTGTCCGCGGCACCAAAGAGCCATTCTACACTTTAAACATTGTGGACGGCATCCTGTCCGTCAAAGAGGTCATGGCTGTGGCGAAAAAATACGGCGCTACCATCACCGAATACCTGAATGCTGTGCTGCTCTACGCCCTGCTGCAAAAACAGAGCGACGAGTTCCATCTGAAATACAAACCGGTACGGATCGCCATGCCCGTGAATCTGCGCCGCTTCTTTCCCTCAAAGACACTGCGCAACTTCATCACCATGGTATACCCCTTCATCGATCCCAGACTTGGCGAATACAGCTTTGATGAGATCGTGACTGAAGTTCATAATTATATGCGCTATTATATAAACAGGAAATTCCTGTGCGGCGACATTACCACCAACGCCGCCACCAAACACAATTTCCTGATCCGCGTGGTGCCTCTCTTTATCAAGGATTTCGTGGTCCGCACCTTCTATACCCGTGTGCAGGATAAAAACTCCTCCGCCGGTCTCACCAACATGGGTGCGCTCCGGGTTCCCGAAGAGATGAAGCCTTATATCGAGCGCTTCGACATCTGTATGGGACAGCCCTTCTCCTCCCGCACCAACTGTGCCATCATCAGCTTTGAAGACATTCTGACCATCAATTTCGCCAGCAGTATCGTGGAAGCCGATGTGGAGCGGTATTTTTTCCGCAAGCTGGTACAGGACGGCATCCATGTAAAGATTGAGAGCAACCGTACGGGCGCCATATGATAACGTCTGTTTTTAAATTGTAACCCTATACAAAATCGAGCGCCCACACGCTCGATTACAAGAAAGGAATCGCTATGTCATACTGTGTAAACTGCGGCGTAGAGCTGGAATCCTCCCTGCAGGAGTGTCCTCTCTGCCATACGCCGGTCATCAACCCCAAAGAAGCAGGCCGGGATATCCCGCCCTCTCCCTATCCCACTGACAAAGGACAGGTAGAGGTCGTCAAAAGAAAAGATCTGGGCATCCTTCTCTCTGTCGTTCTGACCGCAACAGGCGTCACCTGCCTGCTGCTCAATCTGCTGGTCTTTGGTCAATCGCTCTGGTCACTTTTGGTGATCGGCATATGTATCTGTCTCTTTGTATTTACTTTTCCGGCGGTATACTACAGCAAAATGCCCATCTATATCTCTCTTTTAGCGGACGGCATTGCTGTGGCGGTTTATCTGTACATGATCGCCTATCTCACGCCCTCCACGGACTGGTTCTGGCAGCTGGGGCTCCCCATCGTTATGCTGGTCACACTGTGCATGGAGATCTTTACCTTTTTGCTGAAAAAGATTCCCTTCTCCGTTCTCTCCGGGGCGCTCTGTCTGTTTATCGAGATTCCTCTGTTTTGTGCCGCACTGGAACTCATGATCCGCAGAATGCTCTTTGATCCGCTGCGGCTCACCTGGTCCGCGGTGGTGCTGACTGTCTGTGTGATCATCGATGTGGCGCTGATCACCATTTTAGTCAAAAAACGCCTGCGCAACGAAGTGCGCAGACGTCTTCACATCTAGCTGTGACATTTTTCCGTGTTTTAACTTCTATACCTCTCCTCAGCAGCTTCCAGTGATTTGTATCCATAGAACGCGGTCTCATTGGCGATGGTCTGCTTTAACAGGCTCTCGCCTTTTCTTTTGGCATCCTCTGTCTCCTGTAATACCAGCGTGAGCGTCTTGACAGAATAGGTGTAGAGCTCTCCCCGCAGATAACTTTCCATAGAAGACCCTGCCATAACGCCGTCCTCCTTCGTGGTAGCCACCCTGCCCCTCTTTCGCAGGTTCGGATAATCACGCAGCATCTGCGCATCCCACTCCAGATTGATCTCCACGATCTTCTCCACCAGCTCGCTCTTATCGCTCACATCGGGAAGATGGTCCTTGATCTCCTCATATTCCTCCGGATAGGTGCTCTCCATCATCCTGCCGTATTTCTCAAAAATGGGATTTCTCCCCTCCGCTACAGCTTCCCGGCAATCCTCAAGGTAGCTTAAAAGCACCTCGTCCGAGTAGACCATCCACTGGCTCATGCGCATCCTGAAAAAAGTTTGCGGATCGTCCTGACAGGACGCCCTGCCTCCGGTATTATATACCTGTTGGAACAACTCCCACTCTGTCTGCGCTATATCAAAGATAAGCTGCTCACGCGCACTGATATCCGCCATGATATCCCTTCTTTCTCACTATCCATTCTCAGCCGCTCTTTACTGCTCTGCGGCATCCTCTTCTTCCGCTTCCCCATTCTCCGGCATCATAAATCTATGCATTTCCTCCGGTGTATAGTCATAAATCGCCTGCGCGTATTCTGCATGGGAAGTGGTCAGAGTCTCTCCCTCCACCAGAATATACATTGCTCCGGCATCATAATTGGGCAGAAAAGTGTTTGCCACGGAAGCAAGTATGTTACATTCCGCCTCCTCGGACATGGTCAGTAAATATTCCCGGAAGGCTTTGGACAGATCCAGATATAATACCTTCGTGCCGTCTTCTTCCTGCTCCTCTAAGGAAATCACCTTCGTATCCAACGACACGATATTATGTCTCGCCAGCGCGCTGACCAGCGCCTCCGGCGTTATTTCCTCGACCGGCAGCGACTCCTCCTTCAGCCCGGAAGCCCCGTAATAGACCACTGTCGCTGCCGGCAGCTCCGCCTCTTCCTCCTGCTTATCTGAATCTTCCGTGTCCGGTTCTTCTGCTTCCACCTGCTCTGCCGTCTCTTCCTCTGCGCCCCCGTCCTCGTCTTCCTCCTCTAAAAAGTATCCCAATGACGTGACGAGCAGATCCTCCGAGGACATTTCCGGCACAACGATCTCTTCCGAAGCCGCGATCGCGTCCGGCTTTTTGCCGCAGGCCACTAATAAAAACACTGCACATATGATCAACAGTGCCGCCTTTGCTCCCTTTTTCATAATATTCCTCCCCGATAAAGGTCCTCCAAATCGGCACTATTCTATCATACCATCTCTAAAATGTAAATCACCTATTTATTCCTTTATCGCGCGGCCCGACTTAAGCACCGAAAGCAGCGCAAATTCCCGGTCTGTCACAAGAATGTCCGCCTTCCGTCCCGGCAAAAGGACGCCACACTCCTTCTCCAGACCGATGGCTTTAGCAGGATTGACTGTCGCGGCTCTTACCGCTTCCTCCTTCGCAACCCCCATCCGGATCGCCGTTCTCATACAATCGTAAAGATTCGTGGCGCTTCCGGCAATGGTGCCGTCTTTCAACACAGCCAGATTGCCTCTGACAGTGACCGGCTGCCCTCCCAACGCATATTCACCGTCCTCCATACCCGCAGCCATCATACTGTCGCTTATCAGAATCACACGGCCGGCCCCGAACAGACGGAACGTGCTCTTTACCACGGCGGGATGGATATGGATACCGTCGCAGATCAGTTCCACCTCAGTCTCACTATCCTCCGCCGCCGCACCGATCACTCCCGGCTGTCTGTGGGTAAAGGGCGGCATAGCATTGTAGAGATGGGTCACATGGGCTGCCCCCGCTTCGATCGCCTGTCTCGCCGTCTCATAGTCCGCACAGGTATGGGCGATGGAAAAGCGAAAGGCGTCTTTTCCCTCTCGGATACAATCCATTGCCCCCTCTGTTTCCGGCGCGATGGCCACGATCCGAATCAGACCGCCAGCCGCCTGCTGCAGACGTTTTAACATTTCCATATCAGGTTTATGAATATAAGCCGGATTCTGCGCACCCTTTTTCTCCATAGAAATGAATGGGCCCTCCAGATAGATACCCCGCAGTATCTCCGAAAGCCGGATACCCTCCGAAAGCGTCTCCGACTGCGCCGCCAGAGCACAGGCACAGATTCCTGCAAGCATCTCCTCCGAAAGCGTCATGGTCGCAGGACAGATCGTGGTGATCCCGTGCCGCATTTCATAGGAGGCGATGGCACGTATGGCCTCCATCGACCCATCACAGAAATCATATCCCGCACAGCCGTGAAAATGGATATCCACCAATCCCGGCAAAAGATAGTGTCCCGCCTCCTCCGCTGTCAGAGACGCCTCATCAAGGAAACAGATATCTTCAATAATATCATCTGTTATTTTTATCTCTCCGGCACGAAACTGCATTTGCTCTG
>CAZUZZ010000062.1:0-8068 GCA_964625055.1 uncultured Bacteroides sp.
CAGAAAATTTGAAGAAATGTCTGGAAGCATTAAAGCCTTATCCCTTTGAGATCGTTGTGACTGACACCGGCTCCGAGGACGATTCCCCGGAAATCGCAAGACAGTACACAGATCACGTTTATGAATTCGAGTGGATCCATGATTTTTCCGCCGCCAGAAACTTCTGCATCAGCCAGGCCACGCACGATACCATTCTCTCTCTGGACACCGACGAATTTCTCCGCCCTCTTGACTGGAAGACGCTGCAGGAGGCCATCGAGAACCATCCGAAAAAACTCGGTGCCATAGAATTATTCAGCTATTTTGATGACGCTAACGGAGAGACCAAGCAACAGCTCAGCCGATTGGAGCGGCTCTTTGACAGACGGTATTATCATTTTATCAATCCGGTTCATGAGGTTCTCGTTCCCATCGAAGGTATATCTTACTCTTCCTATAACGCACCCGTCTCTGTAGACCATGTCGGCTATCAGGGGTCGAAAGAAAAGCTTAGGGAAAAGGCGGAGCGTGATATCGCTCTGATCCACACCGAGATAGAATCTGATCCGGAAAATCCCTATCACTATTTTCAGTTAGGCCAGAGCTATATGTTGATGCGCGATCACGAAAATGCGCTCTCCTGGTTTCGCAAAGCTATGGAGTTGCATCCCGTACCCGGAGCGGATTACACGCTGGTACTTCTGTGCAATTACGCCGGCATTCTATTGGATGACAATCTGGTGGAGGAAGCTGCAAACGTTCTGCCCTACCATGACTCCTTCGCAGATAACAAAGACTTTCTCTGTCTGTGCGGGCGGATCTATCTGCAAATGGGACAGCCCTTGAAGGCACTCCCCGAATTCGTGCAGGCACTAAACGCCCCGAAATACAGTCTGAACGATCCGCGCATCCCCAGCTATTACATCGGCTTGATCTATGAAATGTTCGGCAAGCGCGATATTGCCCGTACGCACTACGAAAACTGTGGAAACGATTATCCTCCTGCCGTGGAGGCGTTGAAGCGGCTATCCGATAAAAATGATGAAATAGGATAATTAAAAGGCTCACCCTTTCGGGTGAGCCTTTTCGGACGTTCAATTTGTAATTGCCTAATCCTGTTACAGCTATTAGCCGAGTAAGGACAGTGCCAGCTGATTGCCCTGATTTGCCTGGGACAGCATGGATGTACCAGCCTGCTGTAAGATATTGTTGTTGGAGTACTGAACCATCTCCGTAGCAATATCTGTATCGCGGATTGCAGCCTCTGCGGACTGAGTATTCTCAACGATGTTATCCAAGTTGTTGATGGTGTGCTCCAGACGGTTCTGGATAGCACCAAGGTCAGATCTCTGAGAAGATACGATCTGCAGAGCGCCCTTGATGAATGCGTTCAGGGAGTTGAAAGCCTGAGTGGAAGCAACAGTTGCCGGCTTACCACCTACCAGATTCTGGAAGGTAGCTACAAGCTTCTTAGCCACAGTTGAAGTCATAGCCTTCAGATTGTAGGTCTTCGTAGAGCTGTTAACTGTAGAATAAGAAGTAACACTAGTGCTCGTAGTTGCACCCTGAATGGTATTTGCTGCGCCAGAAACCTTATAGGTTGTAGTCATAACATTGCTAGTACCACTTGCCAGTGCATTGTAGGTGATTGCACCATACAACTTACTGTCGCTACTTACGCCATTCTTCCAATCACCAATGTAGCTAGCCAGAGCTGTGATACTCATGTTCTTGATAGAGATATCGATGTGCTGACCAGCCTCAGCGCCTACCTGGATACCTTTGATGAACTTACCATCAAGAAGGTTCATCTCGTTGAAAGTGGTTGTGCTCTGTACACGGTCAACTTCACTCATCAACTGAGCGATCTCAGCCTGGATGGATGCACGATCGGAAGTGGTCAGGGTACCATTCTCACCCTTAACTGCCAGCTCGTTCATTCTCTGGAGCATATCCTCAACTTCGTTGAGTGCGCCCTCAGCGGTCTGTACTACGCTGATACCATCCTGAGCGTTAGAAGAAGCCTGTGTAAGACCTCTTACCTGTCTTCTCATCTTCTCGGAAATGGAAAGACCTGCTGCATCATCTGCTGCACGGTTGATCTTATAACCGGAAGATAACTTCTCGGTAGACTTAGCCTGAGAAGAAGTGGTCAGACCGAGCATTCTGTTAGAGTTCATAGCTGTAATGTTGTGTTTTACTATCATAGTATATTCCTCCTTGAATTTTCTGCGGCTTCCTTGCCGCTTTTTGTTTGTGTGGTTCTGCTTCCGTCCCGTCCGCTGACATCTGCGTCTCCACCGGTTTCAAGTAAATGTTTTACTTTACTTGTATTATATATCGGTGGGAATCCGATATACTTTAGCCCTAAAGAAAAATTTTTTTAAAATTTTTTTCAAGGCTTTTTTACTTTTTGTTATCATAGAACTGTGGATCCACATAATTTAACCGATTCATATTATTATAGTAGTTCTGGCTCACCTTCATCTTCGAGGATGCCTTGCCGATCTGCTGCCGGCTCTTCTTAAAGCTGTTTTCTGCCTGCAGCTTATTACGCATTCTGGCGGCATTGATACTCACCACCTTCTCCGTGATCACCGCGATCAGCTCCTGCATCCGCTTGATTTCATTCCGGTAGGCAGATTTATTCTCGATCAATTCCTGCCTGATGCGGTCATATACCGACTCGAAGCCCTCGTCTAAAAGCTCCAGTTTTTCCGCCAGCTCTCCCATTCTGTCGGTGGAAGCATCCAGTGCCTCCATATCCAGCTCTTCCTGCTTAAACAGCCTCTCCTGAACCCCATTCTCCTCCATGATCTCATCGAGGATCCGGCTCTTCTTTTCCAGGCTCTCCACCAGGATCTGCGCACTGCTCAGACTCATACCGTCCACCTTTCTATACGTGCTGGTTATTTTTTCTCATAACTTCCTTCCAGGTATCCCGTACGCTTCGAAGGTGCATATTGACCTCCTCCAGGATCGCCGTATCCTTTTTCAGATTCGCCTGCAGCAAACGCTGCAGCAGATACACATAAATTCGGTCAAAATCCTCCGCCACAGGATACTTGTGATCCAGGGTATTCCTGAACTCTTCAATAATACGCTGCGTTTTTACTATATTGATATGCGCCTTCTCGATCTCTCCGTGTTCAATCGATATGATCGCAATATTGCAGAATTTGATCGCCCCTTCGTAGAGCATCAGCGTAACCTCCGCCGGGGAAGCCGTCAAAATCTTATTTGTTGTGTATTCCGCAAAGGGATTACGTGCCGGCATAGCTTTTATCCTCCTTGATTCAACCTGCCATCATAAATATTCATACCCCGCCGCAAGCAACGGGGCATGAGCTTTTAATAGAAATCAACCGCCAAACAGACTTGAAAGCGAGTTATTCTTGGATTCGAGCTTCGCAAGCGCTGTCTCCATGGCCGAGAACTTCGCATACCACTTGTCAATATAGGCGTTCAGCTTATCTTCCTGCTTCTTGATCTTATCCGTATAATCATCATATTCTTCCTTCATCTTCTTATCGTTGTAGAAGGTCATGGCGCTGCTCATCGTCGTCGCAGACATCTTATCCGCCAGCGTATCATGCAGTTTATTGGTCAAGCCTGTAAAGAAATCCATCACCGCTTCAGGATTATTATTGATCAATGCAGCCAGCTTATCCGTGTTATTTTTTGTCTTCGCATCATCCGGATCACCGTCGATGTGATAAGCGTTCTTCTCATTCTCCGCAGCGTAAAAGTACCCCAGTGTCTCAATGCCGAAATCTGAGAGATAGATCATCTGACCGCCGATACTAAAGCCAGACATCATATCCATCTTGAGGGCGGAAGAGATATCTCTCAAGGTAGAATCTCTGCGGAGCAGGGAATCCTTGATCTTCTTCTCCCACTCCTCGATCTCACTGTCTGAGAGCGCATCCTTCTCCTCGGTCAACAGCGGCTCATAATCTTTAGCGGACTCTGCATTGTAGAGAGAATCCATCTCATTGATCAGCTCGCTGTAAGCCTTGATGAAATCCTTGATCATATTGTAGACGCCTTCCGTATCGTTCTTGGTCGATACGGTAACAGGCTTATCTGTTTCTTCCAGAGCTGTGATGGTCATGCCGTTCACGGTCAGATTGTCGTCGCTGGATCTGTACTCAACACCGTCCACCTCGATCAGTGCGTCCTGACCAGCTACCTTGGTGGCAGCAGCGGCATCCTTCCACTCTTGCTGCTTATCTGCCTTCATCATCTCCTGCGCGACAGCAACCTTCTTGTCAAATTGGTCGGTAACCTCTTTGGCAACAAGACCCTGTCCGATGGCCACCTTTGTTCCGGTCCCATCCTTTTCCATATAGGTATCTGTACCCGCATCATAGTCAAAACGCGCGTTATTATAATCGATCTTGTCCTGATTAGCCTTCTTCTTCGTGTCGTTCTCTTCAAATGCGCTGTAGACGCTATAGACCTCTTTCGCCTTGTCGATCTCGGACTGCTTCTTGCTGACAGCCTCGGAAGCTGCCGTAACAGCCGCCTCAGCATCCTTCACATCCTGCTCTGATGCAGTTCCTGCTGCATAATCCTCGCGAGCCTTCTTCAGAGCATCCTGTGCAGTAGTAAGGGTATCCTTAAGATCATTCAGCTCACCTGTCATGCCCCCGGTGCGCTCATAAACAGGCTTCCCTTCATCATCCACCTTAGGCGTTGTGCCATCATCTTCCATGGCCTGCGTCTTTGCACCATAGATCCTGTCATACAACGCATCCCCCGCCACCTTCATATCCCCAGCAGTCATGGCATCGCTGTATGTCACATAGGTCAGATAATCATCATATTTGTTATCTTCGTTCGCCAGAATCTCCTTGAGCGTATCCCGGTTCTTCTGATTCAGCTTATCGTAATTATCGTTCTCTGCCGTCAGCTTATCATTCTGCTCCTTCATCGCCTTCAGGCGGTTCAGAGTCTCATCCTTGATCAGCTCCAGATACTCCGTCGACGGGTTGTTGCCATTCGAAGCATCCCTGTACTTCGACCAGACATCATACTCGCTGCCCTCTGCCGTCAGCTTATCGATATCCTTAGTGGACAGAAGCTTTAATGTCTTTAAAGCTTCCATGCCGCCCGCGTCGTTTCCTGACAGATAGAAATCACCCTGCTCTCCGGAAGCCCAGGAGCTGAGATAAATACGCTGGTTATCCTGATCGAAGCTGGCCGTCAAAGCTGTGTTGTCCTGCAGTTTCTTCACAAAATCATTGATCGTCATGTTCTCGTCAATATCAATGTCCACGTAGGCGCCATTGTTATCGCTGAGACGAATGCTGCCGCCCGTAAAGGTGCCGCCGCTCAGCTGCTTTATGGTCGCATTCCCCGTGTAATGCGTATTGCCATTTGCCAGACTGCCGCTGGTCACGGTCGCCCGCTGGGAAAGCCGGTTCACCGACACCTTGTGTGAGCCGTCCACATTACCGCCCGTCACCTGGAGTGCGTTAGAATTAGACACTACCGTCTTCTTTTTGAGGTAGGAAGCCTGCATACGCAGATCATCCAGCTTCTGATAAAAGCTGTAGATCTTGGTGTTCAGGGCTTTCCACGCATCCTGTTTCCAGGACAGCTTCGTCTGTGCCTTCACCAGTTTATTTTTCTTATAACTCTGAGCCGAAGCCAGCTCATTGATAATGCTTTCGGTGTCAAGTCCCGAATACATACCTGTAATTCTGATAGCCATTTCGTTTCCCTCCTAGCTGTCAATATGCCTATAGTTTTTCGTCCACAAGAATTCCGGCCATTTCCCAGATCTTCGCGATCATATCCAAGGTTTTCTCAGGCGGGAACTCCTTGATGACCTCCTTTGTGTCCTTATCCATGATCTTGATCATGATCCGGTTGGTGTCCTCGTGAACGCCAAAAACTGCCTCTTCGTTGCTGTTATTGATCTTCTTGTTCATCTCCGCGATCGCCTTCTTCAGCTGCTCGGACTGTTGCTGCTGCTGCGCCTTACTACCGCTCTGCGCCTGCTGCTGCTGACCGCCGGCATTATCGCTGCTGCCGCCCTTCTCGTCCTCAGCCTGAGCCTTCGTCACCGCCGCGGTGGTCGCATCGACATTGACGGTCTGCCCATCCTCCGGAACTTCCGTGTTCACCGGCTCTGCCGTCTGGGGTTTGGTTGCTGCCTGTGCCTGATAAGTCATGACACTGTTTAATGGTTCAATTGTTGCCATCGTCAATCACCTCCGTGTGATATTTGTAAAAAATTATGGAATCGTCTCTTGACCCGCTGTTCGTATCCCTACAGACAGACACAGTCTCTTGTATTCTATATCGGAAAAAACTGATATTTATTTAGGAAAAACAAGAAAATAGTTTAAAACTTTAAAAACATCGTCTATAATCGAAGTAAATCCTTACAGGATTAACTTCTGAAGAATCGCAGGCGATTCTTCTTATTGCTTTAATATACCTTACTGATCGGGGGCAAACTCCTCAAATGGAAATATTATTTTACCGCTACAACAGCATATGTGAGCCCGACATTCTCCAGGCCTTCCAAAGTTTCGGCATCACGGTGCACACGGAAGAGATGGAAATGCAGAACAAACAGGTTTCACCCAGGGAATGTGCCGAGAAAGTGAGCGGCTGGATCCTGCAAAAGCCGCTCGCCTTTGTATTCAGCATCAATTTCTTCCCTGCCATTTCCTACACCTGCGAACGGCTGAAGGTGCCCTACGTCTGCTGGAGCGTAGACTCTCCGGTGCCGGAGCTTTTTTCCAACGCTCTAAAAAACAGCTATAACCGTATTTTTCTCTTTGACAGGGCACAATATGATTTCTTTTCTCCCATCAATCCGGAGTGCATCCACTACCTGCCCCTTGCTGCCAATGCCAAACGCTGGGAGAGCGTGGTGCTTGACATGACCGAACAGGATTATGAGACTTTCGGCGCGGAGGTTTCGTTCGTGGGCTCTCTGTACACGGAAAAATGCAGATACGACAAGCTTTCTCTCTCCGCCCACACCAGAGGCTTTGTGGACGGATTGATCGAGGCCCAGCTCAAGGTCTATGGCTATAATTTTATCTCCGAGACCCTGACGGAGGAGGTCATCCGGGAGATTGCCGGGGCTGACCCGGATTTTTATCAGGGCGCAGATACCTACGGGGAGGTGGACCGCTATCTGGTCGCGCATCAGTATATCGGCATGAAACTGGCCGCCGTGGAGCGGGAGCGCACTTTGCAGCGGCTTTCTGAACGTTTTCCGGTGGCCCTCTATACCAGAAGCGATGCCTCTGCCCTGCCCCAAGTGCAGTGCAGGGGCGGCGTGCGCACGCTGACGGAGATGCCGAAGGTCTTCCAGGCAAGCCGGATCAACCTGAACATGACCATGCGTCCCATCGAGACGGGGCTTTCCCTGCGCATCTGGGATATTCTGGGTTGCGGCGGCTTCTTACTCACCAACTATCAGGCGGAGCTGCCGGAATATTTTGAAATTGGAAAAGACCTGGAAACCTACGAGTCTATGGCGGAACTGGAGGACAAAGTTGGCTACTATCTGACCCACGAGGAAGAACGTATGGAGATTGCTATTCGGGGCTGTGAAAAGGTGGCGCGCTTCCACACCTATGAGATACGTCTGGCACAGATGATCAAAATTCTGACGGAAGATATGTAGAAGCATAGTCGAGAAAACTATCTTTTGAGGGCAAAAAACGGATATGACACTATTGTCATATCCGTTCTGTATCTTGTTCACACATCATCCCAGCAGATTCTTCAGAGCCTCCATGCCGTCCACATCACCGGCCTCCTTGTTGGCATCCTGAATCTGTATATAAACCTCTTTGCGGTACACAGGCACTTCCCTCGGTGCGCTAATGCCAAGCTTTACCTGTTCGCCTTTGATCTCGAGTACAGTGATCTCTACATTGTTGTTGATCACAAGCGCTTCATTCTTCTTTCTGGATAAAGCTAACATCTACTCACCTGCTTTCTGTCTGTTTTTGTCTAAGATATCATAGATGGGGAATTTCACCAGATACTGATCCCCCTCCACGATCACCTGTGTCGCCTTACACTCCGCCGCGTTGATCACGATGGGGCCTCT
>CAZUZZ010000063.1:0-8039 GCA_964625055.1 uncultured Bacteroides sp.
CCCGGCTTCTGGGTCACGTTAAAGGTCATACTGTAGGCGCAGGGATACAGGTTCATCTCATGGAGATCCTGATGCACATAGATATTTGTCATGATACGACGGCTGAAGGGATTGTTTTTCAGATCGTAGATCACCCTGTCCACCTGATCCATCATGCCCTCTTTATACTGGTGTTTCACTCCCATCTGATAGCCGTAAGCCTTGCCGATGCTTCCGTCCTCATCCGCCCAGGCATCCCAGATATGACTGTGCAGATCATTTACATTATTGGATTTCTGCTGCCAGATCCAGAGCATCTCATCCGTTGCGCTCTTTAATGCCGTCCTCCGAAGCGTCATGATCGGGAACTCCTTGGAAAGATCATAGCGGTTCACTACCCCGAAGAGTTTCACCGTGTAGGCGGTCTCCCCGTCAGGCCAGTGAGGTCTCACCTTCTCCCCCTCAGTACTCGTCCCCTTCTCCAATATATCCCTGCACATCTTTATAAAAATGTGATCTGCTAAACTCATTTCTATCATTCCTTATACATTATGTAAACCATCCGGAAAGAATGCACGCTTTTTGCATTCTTTCGAACATAATATAGTTGTACTTGGGCATCGTCCTCTGATGCCCTAGTGCAACTTTATGTTCTGTCCCATTTGTCGCAGAGCGAATTAACCTGATCCGCAAATCTGGCCAGATCCTTGTTCGCGCCGCCCTCGTTCTTGTAGATGACAGCCATAAGCCGCTGACCAGCGGCCAGCAGTCTCGTGAAGACTGTCGCCACACTGCGCGCCTTCTTCTTGACTGCCACAGGCTCCGCCTCGTGGATAAACGTTCCCTCTATCAGATCAAATCGGGTGCCGCTGTAGGGCGCGTAGGCATTCAGCCCATACTCGCCTTTCAGGCACTCCGTAAAGAGCGTGCAGACGCTGTCTTCCCCGTGCACCACAAAGACCTTCTCCGGTTTCTTTTCGAAACCGTTGATCCACTGCAGAAGACCATTCTTATCCGCGTGGCCGCTCATACCCACCAGCTTCATGATATCGGCACGTACCTCGATAGGCTCTCCGAACAGCTTTACTTCCTCCACGCCGTCCACCAGCATTCTGCCAAGTGTCCCCACCGCCTGATAGCCCACGAAAAGGATCGTACAGTCCGGCCGCCACAGGTTATGCTTTAAGTGATGCCTGATACGGCCCGCCTCACACATACCGGAAGCGGATATGATAACCTTCGGCGTATTTTCAAAATTGATCGCCTTGGATTCATCGCTGGTGATCGCCAGCCGCAGCCCCGGGAAGGTGATCGGATTGATGCCTTTTCTGACTAACGCCATGGCCTCCTCGTCGAAGCATCTGGCTTCGTTTTTATGGAAAATACCCGTAGCCTCCACCGCCAGCGGACTGTCTACGTAGACGGGGAAATCCTCGTGCCCCTTCACCAGCCTGTCCGCCTTGATCTGCCGCAGAAAATAGAGCATTTCCTGGGTTCTGCCCACCGCAAAGGAAGGGATCACCACATTGCCGCCCCGGTCGAAGGTGGTCTGCAATATCTTCGTCAATTCTCCCACATAGTCGATCTTCTCCTGCGAGTGCAGTCTGTCGCCGTAGGTAGATTCCATCACCACATAATCCGCCTCATCAGTGTTCTTCGGATCCTTGATGAGCGGCTGATCGCTGTTTCCGATATCTCCGGAAAACACGATCTTCTTCGTCACGTCATCCTCCGTCGCCCAGACCTCTATGCTGGAAGAACCGAGCAGATGACCGATATCCGTAAACCGGATCTTAATATTTTCACATACTGTCACTTCACTGTCATAATCACAGGGAACGAGGCGTCTGATCGTCCCGTCTGCATCCTCCATGGAATAGAGCGGCTCCGTCAGCTCGTTCTCTGCGCTTCTCTTCGCCTTGCGGTTTTTCCACTCCGCCTCCTGTATCTGAATATGCGCGCAGTCACGCAGCATGATACTGCAAAGATCGCAGGTGGGCGCCGTGGCATAGATCTGTCCTCGAAAGCCTCTGGCGTACAGAAGCGGCAAAAGCCCTGAGTGGTCGATATGCGCGTGCGTCAGGAACACATAGTCTATAAGCGCCTCATCCACGGGCAGTTCACAATTCTCAAATACATTGACTCCCTGCTCCATACCATAATCCACCAGGATATTCTTTTCTCCTACACGGAGATAGTGACAGCTTCCTGTCACCTCATGGTCTGCCCCGATAAACATAAGTTCCATAGAAAGCCCTCCCCTCCTATTGTTACTTATCATATCATTTTTTTCAGAAAGCGTAAATCGTTTCGGAAATTTCTTTTCAGATTTCCTGCGCCCCTCAACATCCCATTCCCTCTCCATAGAATATATTAAAACCCCATTGAGGTAACTCCCATGTCTTTTGCCCTTTCTTCCCTGCTGCTCTTTTTATTCGCGGTCTCTCTGGACTCCCTGACGGCAGGGTTCTCCTACGGCACTCAAAAGGTGCACATCAAAGCTCTCTCTCTGCTTCTTCTAGCCTGCGTTCCCGCTGTTTTCATCACCCTGTCCGGACAGCTCGGTCTGGTGATCGGCCGCCTGCTGCCCTCCGGCGTCCTGCCCTTTCTCTCCTTCTCCATGCTGTCGGTCATGGGCTGTGCCAAGCTTCTGGAAAGCCTGATCCGCCGTCTGGCACAAAAACACCCCAGTCTCATCGGAAACTGGGGCTGTAAGATCAAAGAGGTAAATATCATCTTCACGGTCTATCTCTCGCCGGAGTACGCCAACCAGGCTGATCTGCAGGTTTTAAGCGCCAAAGAGGCACTGCTCCTAAGTACAGCGCTCTCCCTGGACAGCATTCTGGTGGGAATGGCCTTCTCCACGGCGGGTATTCCCTGGCTCCTTCTTCTGTTCTCCGCCATACTCTTTAACCTGATCCTGTTTCTTTCCGGCTACCTTCTCGGCCGCCTGCTCTCCCGTATGCTTCATGTGGATCTTTCCTGGCTCTGCGGACTATGCCTTCTCTTGTTAGCCTTCCATGCTCTCGTGTGACACCCTTTTGTCCAAAGCTCCCGTCATCCCCACCGCCACCAAGAGCTCATGTACGACAAGAGGCGTAGCAGACAATGCTGTCAGCCGCATCCACTCGGCAGGGCTCAGCCGCACCGTTCCAAACAGCGTGATGAGAGGCGTAAACTCCGTCACTATAGCCTGCAGGAAAAAGCCCACCGCCAAAGCCAACAGCATCTGAGGATTGCTCCTGTGATCCATACGGAACACGGAACGATTGACATCCCGCATACCGACGGCGTGAAAGAGCTGACTCATCCCCAGCACGGTAAAGGCATGGGTCTGCGCCTGTGCGAGCACTGTTGAAATTTTCAGGCCTTCTAATATATTATGTAAACTAACAGGAAGTCCCTCCGTTACGACCCAGTCATAAGGAACCTTCAAAAAGGCCGCCAGACTGATGCCGCCGATGACAAGCCCGTAACAGATCACACACATGAGTCCGCCCCTGGCAAAGAGTGACTCCTCCTTCTTACGCGGCGGCTCCCGCATCAGACTCTCCGTATCGTTCTCGTCCACTCCAAGCGCCAGCGCCGGCAGAGAATCCGTGATCAGATTGATCCACAGGATGAAACCGGCCTTCAGGGGCGCGGGCAGGCCCGCTATGATGGTGAGGAGCATGGTGAGGATCTCCCCCAGATTCGAGGACAGGAGAAACAACACCGATTTTCGGATGTTCTCATAGATGCCCCGCCCCTCCCGTATAGCTGTGTGTATGGTTGCCACATTGTCATCCATCAGCACAAAATCCGCTGCGCCTCTGGCCACATCGGTTCCCCCCTGCCCCATGGCGATCCCGATATCCGCTGCCTGCAGAGACGGGGCATCATTGACACCGTCCCCGGTCATAGCAACGGTTTTATGTAAACTTCTATAGCCCTCTACGATCCGTACCTTATGCTCCGGCGTCACTCTGGCAAATACCTTAAGACGAGGAAGCCTTTGCAGAAAGCTCTGTTCCTTCAGATGATCCAGCTCTCTGCCCGTAATACACTCCTCCATATGGCTGGCGATCCCCAGTTCTCTGGCAATGGAGAAAGCAGTGTCCGGATGATCTCCCGTGATCATTACTGTAGAAACGCCCGCTCTCGCAAAGCCCTGCACGGCAGTGACCGCCTCCGGTCTGACCGGATCCTGCATACTGACAAACCCCAGAAAGACCATGCCCCGTTCTTCCATACTTCCCTCCGGAGACATGGCAAGCGCCAGCACGCGTCTGCCCTCCCCCATCAGCTGCTTTTGTACGCGAAGCAGACGGTCACGTTCTGCCCCTGTCAGCTCCGTTATCCTGCCACTCTGCCAGTATCTGTCGCAGTTTTCCAGAATCCGCTCCGCCGCCCCCTTTGTATATGCCGTCATGCCGCCCTCTTCCCGGTGCAGTGTAGTCATCATCTTACGGCCGGAATCAAAGCCGATCTCGTTCACTCGAGGATAACGCTCCCTGATCCGCTCTACCGTCACACTGCAGGATTGTGCCATATGGAGAAGGGCCAGCTCTGTGGGATCCCCCACCCCGTCTGCCTCCGGCTGTCCGTCATTGCACAACACACAGCAAAGAAGAAAACGCCCGGCACAGGAATGGGTCTCATCCCCCGCAAGAAATTCCTGAAAAAAGGGTTCCAGACGTCCCCTCTCCATCAGTCTGCCGTCCAGATAACACTCTGTCACTGTCATTTTATTCTGGGTCAGCGTGCCGGTCTTGTCCGAGCATACCACCTCCACCGCTCCCAATGTCTCCACCGCCGAAAGCTTCCGGACAATGGTCTTAGCCTTCACCATGCGGGATACACTCAGCGCCAGCACGATCGTCACAATGGCGGGCAGCCCCTCCGGCACCGCCGCCACCGCCAGCGATACAGACGTAAGCAGCATCTCCCCTACATCTCGCTTTTGCAGCACCGCCACCCCAAAGAGCAGGACGCAGATGCCCACCGCCAGGGCGCTTAAGATCCTTCCCAGCTCTCCCAGCCGCACCTGCAAAGGCGTCAGCTTCTCCTTATGACCGTGCAGCATATCCGCAATATGACCGACTTTCGTGTCCATGCCCGTAGCCACCACCACGCCTCGGCCCCGGCCTCTGGTCACATATGTGGACATATAGGCCATATTCTTACTGCTGTTGTCAGCCTCCCGCTCCTCCACATAGCCCGCATCCTTCTCTACCGGTACAGACTCTCCCGTAAGGGTAGACTCTTCTACAAAAACCCCCATGCTCTCTATCAATCTCAGATCAGCCGGGACTCTGTTTCCTGCTTCCAGAAGGACGATATCCCCGGGTACAAGCTCCTCTGCCGGCAGCGTCACCCTGACGCCATCCCGCAATGCCAGCGCCCTGGGTTCCGAGATCTGCTTCAATGCCTCCACCGCTTTTCCGGCCTTTCCCTCCTGAATGATGCCCACCGCCGCATTCAGCGCCACCACTACTACGATGATGATCGCGTCTCCAAACTCATACAGCATCATGGAGATTGCCATGGCTACCACCAGGATCAGGATGAGCGGGTCATTTAACTGCTCTACGATCCGTTTGGCAAGACTTTTCTTTTCCTGATCCCGCAGCCGATTGAGGCCATATTTCGCCCGCCGCTCCGCAACCACGCTCTCGCGCAGCCCTTTTTCTGCGTCTGTCTGTAATCCCCGCACCGTTTCCGAGACAGTCCTGTTCTCATACATAGCTTTCTTCCCGCCTTTCTTAAGACTCGTCCGCAGCCCTCCCCGAAGGCGTGTCACTTCTTCTTAAGGTATATTCAGTCGGGATTCAGATTATTACAGAACAGTTCGCTTTTATATATTATGTAAACTACTAAGGTTAAGAAAAAGGAACTTCTAATCCTATTAGAAGCTCCTTATCTTATCCGTTCCGTCATCCGTGGTGTTCTCGATGGATTTTACCACCACATAATAGCCGGCGCCGTTCGCCATCTCCACATATACCCGATCGCCCACCTTGTGGCCAAGCAGGGCTTTGCCAAGCGGAGACTCTGTGCTGATCAACCCCTCCAGGGAATTGCCACGCACCGTGGTCACCAGCTTATAGGTTTCGGTAAGGTTATCCTCCTCAAAGAAAACCTCCACCGTATTGTTCATGCCCACCTCATCCTCTGCAGACTCATCGGAGACGATCACGGCAGTTCTTATCATCCGTTCCAGATAGCGGATGCGGCTCTCATTCTGATTTTTTACTTTTTTCGCCGCATGATACTCGAAGTTCTCGCTCAGATCTCCGTGGGCTCTGGCCGTCTTCACATCTTCGAGGGCCTCCTTGCGCACCACCAGCTTACGATACTCGATTTCTTCCTCCATCTTGCGGATATCCTGTTTAGTCAATTCATTATGCATAGCGTTTCTATCTCATTTACCTTATTATCATACAGACGGTTCACGTTTACCATCAAACATATTACACCTTTTTCTCTATTTGTCAAATCTTTTCCAAAAAATAAATTTTTGTGTTGACAAACCAATATTCCTATAGTATATTAGTAAATGTCCGAGCGAGAAAGCCGGATATATGCGCGAGTGGCTCAGTTGGTGGAGCACGACCTTGCCAAGGTCGGGGTCGCGGGTTCGAGTCCCGTCTCGCGCTCTTTTTATTCTGGTAAAGGTAGTGGAAATGCTAATAGTTGTGGCTTTCCACCTTTTTTGTATTTCTGCAATTCTGAAAAACATATCTATATAGGTGGAAAGGTGCATATCATTATATGAAAATAAATTATTCAAAGCAAGCAATCAAGTTTTTAAGCAAGCAGGACAAACCCACACGAATCCGTATTGTAGATGCTATAAACAAGCTACCGCAGGGTGATGTAAAAAAAATTGCAGGGACAAAGAAGCTATCGACTTCGAGTTGGAGATTATCGAGTTATTTTTAATAAAAATGGTGATATATTATATATTGAAAAAATCGATAATCGCGGCCAGATATATAAATAAGGAGATATGCTATGAGTGCTGTTAAAGAGAGAATTTTAGGCGCCGTCACTGTAATGAATGAAAATGACGCTCAAACACTTTGGAATCTGATTATACAGACATTCGGGACAAACTGGGAAAATATAGAAGAAGTTTCGCCGGATGATTGGGATTTAAAAATGCTCCAAGAAATTAAGACCAATCCTGAATGTCAGGAATTTTTGTCCAAAGATGAAGCCATGAAAAAATTAGGATTAGTATAAAAATTAAACTCTATCGAGTTGAAGTGTTGAAGACACTTTTTATTTATGTAAACAAAAAAGGAACCGCCTGTATTTCTACAGACGATTCTTCTACATGATATACATCTACTTATTTGCTGGGCTTTTTGCCACGATCCGTAGTATCTTCCGGCGCATCGGCATTAAATCCGTTTGTCTTTTCGGTCAGCAATACCACTTTGCCATTGATCTTGATTCCCCTCACGCCGAGTTCAGTCCCCAAATATAATGAGTCACCCTTTGTCACATTTAAGGTAAGCCCCTTTGTGTCAACACCCTCCGCAAAGGTGATATTTTCATACCAAAGACCATTTTCGTCCTGTTCGAGCGTTACAGTGCTGTATGCCACTGCGTTACCCTCAGCGTCGGTCACTGTAAAAGACACTCTGCTGATACCACAATGATATACCTCATATGCAGTGTGCTTGTCATTCATAACGATACGGAACTTCTGTCCGCCTGTTGTACCTACGGTCACGTCATTGGGATTATTTACAGTATTACCGACATTGGAAGATCCGTTGTCGGAACCGCCGTTGTCAGAACCACCATTGTCATAGGAATCGCCATTATCAGATGATCCACCGCCGGAAGAGCTTCCGCTACTAGAAGAACCACTGCTGGAAGAACTACCGGAAGATCCGCTGGAAGAATCGACTTTATCATGATAACCACTCGGCATCTTACCACGATCTGTGTCATCATGTGCACCCGGATTGAATCCCAATGCCTGGCTGGTGATCGTTGTCATCGGTGAAGTCATAACGAGCGCCATTGCGAAAGCTGCCGCCATCAGTTTGTAAATTTTGTTTTTC
>CAZUZZ010000064.1:0-7969 GCA_964625055.1 uncultured Bacteroides sp.
TCAATTCCTTATTCATTTTCCATTGTCCTCCTATGTTTCATTCCCATATCATAAAAATGATTTAAAAATCCAGTGCCAGTCTTACCGTCGCGATATCCTGCCTCTCAAAGGTGTGCGTGACGCCGTCCTCTTCGATCGTTATGCTTCCGGCATCAAAAGCTTTCAGGATCCCCGCGAACTCTTTTTGCCCGTCAATGGGTTTGTAAGCTTTCAGCTCTACCGCTTCCCCCAGACTCTTCTCCAGATGTCTGTCTTTTTTCAGCGTCCTTCCCAAACCAGGACTGCTGACTTCCAGAATATAGGCATCCGGAATGAAATCCTCCTCATCGAGCCTGTCGGACAGGGCGCGGCTCACATTCTCACAGTCCTGAATGTTCACCCCTTCCGGCTTATCAATATAAACCCGCAGATAATACTCTTTTCCCTCCTTCACATACTCCACATCGTAGATCTCCACAGCATACTGTTCTACAATGGGCGCAAGAAGCTGTTCCGTCTTTTCCTCGTATGTCTCTCTCTTTGACATAACTCCTCCTCTACACGGGTCTGCACATAGAAAGAGTGGACTCGCAAGTCCACTCTCTATTACAGTAACTATTCTTGATACTGGATGTATTATAACACCCTTTTTCTTCCAATGCAAGTGTTTTTGCCGCCGGAATTGACAGGATGGCAGATATCCTTTACTCTAGTTAAAGATAACCGAGAAGGAGCAAAACATTATGGAAAAGACAAACCGTACGGTATTACGGCACATGATTCAGAGTTTTTTCAGCACCTGGGCGCTGATGAAAGCGGCCCGCATGGAGCCGGGCAATATCCTGACCTTTGTGTTTTTCCTGCTTGTTTTTTTCTTTTACCGGCACGTACACCGCAGAAGAGAACTCATGCTAAGCGCCAACCGGATCGTCGTAGCCGGTACTGCCGTTCTCTTCACCCTTCTGTATATGCTGGTGGACTATCCTCACTACATAGAGCTTCTCACAAGCCGTCTCTACCGCGCCGCAATCCTTGGCATCGTGCTCACCGGCTTTGTTTTCCTGTTTTATCATCTGCTTTTGTTTCTGTTCTCCTACACCTGTAACAAATCCAATATGCGCGCGCTTCTTCTCTATGATTATGCGCCCGCCTGCTATGTACACCCGGATCATCCCAGGCTCTCCGCCTGTTTCACCAGAATCTTCAGTTTTTATAAAAATCATACGGCGCTCTGCTCTTTTTTGCTCTGCCTGCTTGGCTGGCTTCCCTACTACCTGTATCAGTACCCGGGGATCATGACTCCGGACAGCATCAACCAGTTTGAACAGGTGCTGGGGCTCGCCCCCTACTCCAACCACCACCCCTGGGTTCACACGATGCTCTTCGGGCTCCTATATCACATTGGCTACGCCCTGACCGGGAATATGGTGACCGCCGTATCCTTCTACACCTTTTTTCAGATGTGCCTGCTGGCGGGAAGCATCGCCTACTTTATCTCCACCCTGCGATCCCTCAGGATACGGCCCTTTGTACTGCTTCTGATCACGGCCTTCTACGCCCTGATCCCCTATCACGCCGTCTTCTCCGTCACCATCTGGAAGGACATTCCCTTTGCAGCGGCGGCCCTGTTTTTCGGCTGTGCTCTCCTGCGATTGTCCGTAGAAAATAAAATCAATGCTGCAAATCTCACCGTCTTTACTATATCAGGCGTTATGATATGTTTATTCCGCTCCAACGGCTGGTATGCCTTTCTTCTGGCATTTCCGTTCCTGCTGTTTGGGCTTCGCAGGGAAGCAAAACATTTCTATCCGCTGCTCTTACTCATTCTCCTGTGCGCTGTGGTCGTCAAATATCCGGTCATGCAGGCTTTTCAGGTGGAACAGCCGGATTTCATCGAATCTGTCTGCATACCCATGCAGCAAATCACAGCTGTTATCTGCAATGACAGGGAACTCGCGCCGAAGGATCTGGCTCTGATCGAGCAGGTGGTGGATCTCACCTACATCCATGAACTGTACAATCCCACCTTCGCGGACAACATCAAAGAGCTTGTCCGGGCCGGCAATCAGGACTATCTGACCGCTCACAAAGGAGAGTTTTTCAGGCTTTGGCTGCGTCTGGGCCTGCGCTATCCCGCAGACTACCTGACCGCCTACATAAACCAGACCTATGGCTACTGGTATCCTGACTCCTTCTATCTGGTGGCGGAGGCCGAGGGTGTCAGCGCCACCGATCTTGGAGTCTCCAACACACCCAAAATAGGCGGTCCCCTTGTCATAAAAGGCAAAGAGATCGCCATCAAACTTGGCAGCATGGTGCCCATCTACGGCGCCCTGTGGAGTATGGGCGTCGCCTGCTGGGTCATGCTTTTCAGTATAAGTGTCGTGTGCATCCGCCGTGAGTATCACAAACTCATTTGCTATCTGCCAAGCATCACACTGCTATTGACGGTACTTGTGGCCACTCCCGTGGCCACAGAGTTCCGCTATGTGTACTTTATGGTCTTAAGTCTGCCTTTCTATCTGATCACGGCGATCCTGCCGGAAGCCGATGTCCCGCCGCAGACAGCAGATAGATGATCCGCCTCGATCCATGCCGGGTTACACGACGATCAATGACAGAATGAACACAATGATCAGCGTGGTAATCCCCATCACTGCCGTTACGCCCGTCTGGCACTTGTAAGCCGTCTTGGTATCCATATCCGAAAACTGAGAAACTACCCAGAAATAAGAGTCGTTCGCGTGGGACACCGTCATGGAGCCTGCGCCGATCGCCATGATGACCAGCACTTTCGCCAAAGGACTGGTAAAGCCCAGCGCACCCATCATGGGAGCGATCATGGCGGATGTGGTGATCATTGCCACCGTGGATGCGCCCATAGCCGTCTTTAACAGCGCCGCGATCACAAACGGAAGCACGATACCGATTCCAAGACCCATCATGGAACCGCTTAATGTATCGGCAATGGGAAGCTGCTGTAAGATTGCGCCGAAAGAACCACCCGCACCGGTGATCGCCAGGATTCCTGCGGAATTGGTCACGCCCTCTGTGATCCACTTCAAGGTATTTTCCTTCTCCTCCTTCGGAATCAGCGTCATCGCCAGGAATACGCCCAGCACCAGTGCGATCACAGGGTTGCCCAGAAAAGATACGATGGTCTTAAACATACCGCTTCCAAAAGGCGCGCTGGGAAAATCGCCGACAGACTTTAATGCGATCAATATGATCGGTAAAAGAATCGGGGAAAAACTGTGTAAAGTACCGGGAAGCTTACCGTACTTCTCGATCAGCTCCTCCACGGTATACTCCGGATTCGCCGGGATATCGATCTTGCTGGCCACCTTTTTGGCATAAACAATAGCTACCAAGGTAACCGGAATGGAGATCAGAAGCCCTACCAGAATGGTCAGGCCAAGATCCGCCTCCAGCGTACCCGCCATAGCGATGGGGCCGGGTGTGGGCGGAACCAGACAGTGGGTCGCATACAGACCGCCGGAAAGCGCCGTCGCCATCACCGCAAGAGACACGTTACTCTGACTTGCCAGCGCTCTGGAAATGGGACTCAAGATGACAAAACCGGAATCACAGAACACCGGAATACCCGTCACATAACCGGTCAGGCCCATGGTGAGAACACTCTGCTTCTTACCTACTACCTTCAGGATACTGTTTGCCATTGTCAGTGCAGCGCCCGTCTTCTCAAGAATCGTTCCAATGATCGTACCCGCCAGGATCACGATACCGATACTGGCCAAAATGTTTCCGAACCCATTCTTGACCGTCGTGATCACATCCTCCGTGGGAATGCCGCAGACAAGGCCAACCACTACTGCAACCACCACCAGCACGATAAACGGATGCTGTTTGAACTTGGAGATTGCGATCACCATGGCTGCCACTGCCAGTACGATAACCGCAAACATGAATAATGCTGACATACTATCACCCTCCTTTGAAAACATAAATTGATAAAATCTATCAGAAAAGGATTTCCGGAAACGTCTTTAAGAAAGGAAAATGCAGTCTCCCGTTTTCAGATGGGAATAAAACGCTGCCTCCTCACTCTCCCCTATACGTTTCTGTGCCTCCTCCCCGGTACAGTGGTTAAAACCCGCAAGTAAGACACCCATACCTTTCAGAACCCTCATGGTCTCCGTAAGGCGCGCCTCATCCGCCTCCACCAGATGGGATCCTCCAAAGACCGCATACACCGGCCGTCCGAAACGTTCCCGCACACTCTCGATCATATTTAGAATCCCCGGATGGCTGCATCCCACGATCATGACAAGGCCCTTCTCACTCTCTAACACCAGGCAGATTTCATCCGGGAAATCATCCTCCAGCATCCCCGCCTTCGTCTTTCGTACAAAACGAGCCGGGGCTTTCTCAAATTCATAAAAACGCTTGAATCCTCCCACCACATGACAACCGGGAAACAACGTTATATTCACCTCACAGACCCGGTGTGTGATCTTTTTTTTCTTTATCAATTCCTTTCCGAAGCCGCAGCCAAGATACGCGTATTTCTCCCCGTCTCTGGCATACTTCTCCTCGAAAAACCGGGGTCCCGTTATGAGCGGCGCGTGAACACCGTGATCCACCATATCGGGATAGCCGCCCGCATGGTCATAGTGGCTGTGGCTCAGGACCACATAATCCACATTTTTCAGAGAAACGTTCATCTTTTTGGCATTCCGGCGTGCCGCCTTACCCGCACTGCAGTCAAAAAGAATCTTCTTATCCCCCGTCTCCACCAGGAAAGACAGCCCGTGCTCCGCCTGCAGTGCTTTATTCTGTGAAAGCTGGTTTTCCAATAAAGTGCGCAAAATGATCATATGATGTCCTCATCCTCTCGTACTGTATCCGCTATATTCTCTCAGCTCTGATCTCAATTTCTCAACGCCTGATCAGCAGCACCGCCACATCGTTCACATTGGTGCCTGTGGCGCCGGTAACGATCAGGCCGTCTGTCTTTGCCAGCGCATGATAAGCGTCATTGTCCTGTAATACGTCATAGATGGAGATTCCCTGAACCGCCAGTTTCTCCCTTGTGCCGGCATCACTGTAGCCGCCCGCCGCATCGGTAGGACCATCTGTACCATCGCTTCCCACACTGAACACCGCCGTACCTTTCAGTCCTGCGATTCCCTCTGCCGCTGCCAGTGCAAGCTCCTGATTGCGCCCGCCTTTTCCCTTTCCGGTCAAGTGTACCACCGTCTCACCGCCAGCCAGAAATGCCAGACTTTTCTCTGTATTTTGGTGGGTCTTGGCGATCGCCGAAAGGAATCGCCCCGCCTCTCTGGCCTCACAGGAGAGCTGATCCGTCAGGATCACCGGCTCATAGCCAAATGCCTCGCAGGCTTCCGCTGCCGCCCGGCACAGATCGGACACACTGCCCGTAATCCGAGTCTCTACATTGGTAAGGCTCTCCGGCGTCTCCTGCCGCAAAAGTTCCCATGCAGCGTCAGATAGTTGCAGCTTGTATTTCTCCGCAATCGCCACCGCCTCCTCACAGGTAGAGGAATCCGGGTAAGCCGGACCGGAAGCGATCATATCCAATGGATCCCCCAAAATATCACTGAGCACAATGCTGAACACATGGGCAGGTTCACAGGCTAAAGCAAAGCGTCCGCCCTTCACCCCTGAGAGTCGTTTCCGAATCGTATTCATCTCCACAATATCCGCCCCGCAGGCCAGAAGCTGTCCCGTGATATCCTGCAGTTCCTTCCCCGACACCAGAGGCTTCTCAAACAATGCCGAACCGCCTCCGGAGAGCAGAAAGATCACCTCGTCCTCCGTCCCGGCCCGGGCCACCAGATCCAGAGCCGCCTGAGTCGCAAGAAAAGAATTTTCATCGGGCACCGGATGCCCCGCCTCAAAGCACTGGGTCTTGGGAATCTCCCCCTTCACATGGTCGTACTTCGTCACCACAACGCCCGCTTCCAGCTTATCCTGCAAAATATCAGCCGCGGCTTTTCCCATCTGCCATGCCGCCTTACCCGCAGCCACCATATAGATCTTGCCCTGCCCGAAGCTTCTGCCCTGTAATGCCTTTGCTACCGCCTCATCCGGCAGCACTGCCTGAATCGACTTTTGAACGATCTGATCCGCTTCTTCCCGTAGTGTCATAGGTCCCTCCTTTTCTTACTGTCAGAAAAAACACTTCCTTTTGTATTATTTTACTAACAAAACACAAAAAAGAGAAGAGTTTTTTGTATTTTTCTCTCGCAATCTGCATAAACGTAATCTCGTCATATTTTGTATATCTTTTCACAAATCATATGGACATTGCACTTATTTTGTGATATGCTCTATGTACTTACCCGGAGAGTAAGTGTCGCTGCAAAAGAAAGGCGGGAATATATGACAGACAGTGCAAAGCTGGATCTGTCCAGAAATCTGCACGATGCGATGCGGCCCAGCAACGAGGTGGAAATGCTGGCAATCAAGGTTCGGATGCTGGAATCCGATGTGAAAGAGTTGAAGTCCAGATTGGCATAAAAAATACCGCAAACCGCTTCCATCGCAGTTTCCGGCATCCTTTAGGGTTGGGCTGTTTTCACAGTCAACAGCTCGTAGGGGAATCGAACCCCTGTTTCCGCCGTGAGAGGGCGGCGTCTTAACCGCTTGACCAACGAGCCATCTGTTTGACACTTGCTTATTCTATTATATTTTCAGAGAGATTGCAAGTCTTTTTTTCATTTTTATATATAAAATGCAATATTTTTTTGACAGATTGATTCTTTGAGTTTGATCCCGGCAACTCTGCGCGCATAAGTTTACATAATATTCCATCATCTTATGGTGCTTTGGCATTCCACACACGCAAATCCGGAAGCCAAACATCTTCTGTCACCTGCAATTCCTCCTCCGGCTCCTCTGCAGCTATCGTTGTCCCATCATACCTGACATTATACATCGGAATCTGCACACTGCTTCCATCGGCAAAAGTATACTCCACTGTAGCCTGCAGCCCGGAAACATTGGACAGCGTCTCGCATCGACCGCCCTCCATATTGAAAATCCATACCGCCGCCGTATCCGGATTCCGATAGACCGCATTGCGGTCAGCATCGCCATTCTCCCTGTCATACGCCGTCTGTGCAAGAATCCCCTCCACAAATCCTCTCTCCACATAATCGGTAAACTGATATTCACCACCGATCAGATAAGCCTCATCAAATTCCGCCTTTGTGGAAATACTGTCCAGATAACGTAGTTTGCTGCTGATCACCTGATGTTGACCAATTCGTATTTCTTCCTTCCAGACTGTCACATGGGGATCGGAAGTCAAGGCATAATACCAGATTTCCGCCCTCCATTCCTCCTCTGACTCACCCTCGTTCAACACAAAACGAAACTCGTCCGGCCAGGGACTGGACATACCGAAGGTATACGCTCCCCCTACCTTTTCCAAATAAGGCAGGCTTAAATAAGCGGCTTCTTCGTCCTCATACATTTCCACCAGCACATTCCCGTCCCGCTCGCAAAAGGCATTGGCATAAGCATGGACAAATCCAAGTCGAAGTTGCTCTTCTGCCTCTTTCTGCGCCCGGTCCGTCGGATTCAGCGCCAGCCCAAAGACCAAGATTCCCAGAAGGAGCGCAAGGGACACCATCGTCACAATTCTTCTCCTACGCCAGTCTAAGATATTTTGGATACGTCGCCTGACATTCCCTTCCCCAAAGGCAATCGGAGAACTGCCGACAGCACTTTCCTCGCCGGAAAGCTGCAGTAAAGCAAAAGAGTAAGCCTTTTTCACATCTTCTCCCATTCTTCGCAAAACCGCCTCGTCACAGGACATTTCCATATCCCTCTCCATCAACACGAAGGCAATCCATACAAGCGGATTAAACCAGTGCAGACAAACCGCACACCAGCTTATCAGCTTGACCAGATAATCTTTTCTTCCAATGTGAATCCTCTCATGCACCAGCACATACTGCCGTTCCTCCGGCTGAAGATGCGTCGGCAGATAGATCTTCGG
>CAZUZZ010000065.1:0-7937 GCA_964625055.1 uncultured Bacteroides sp.
TGGACGCGGAGCCGAGAGCGAGGACGGAAGAGCAGTCCGGCGTGGGCAGGGTCGGCATGACGTCCGGTGTTCGCGTGAATGCGGTAATGCTGACAGAGGCTTTGCAGACCGCGGAGGTGAGACATATGAGCTATGAGGAGAGCGATCATATAAGAATCGCCGTGACAGAAGGATATACCCTGAAAGGCAAGCTTCAGGACGAGGATTCACAGGTCTATGTGGATGGAAAATATGAGGACGGCAGGCTGGAGGCATACCAGGTGGATATGGCGAAGGTTTCCGGACAGACGGAGCATGTGATCGAGCGGTTTGCACTGGAGACCGTGGAGGAAGCGTAACATTTCGGAGGAGAGAAAGATATGATAAGCAATAATTTATATGGCTATAAAACACCTAACACCACATACAGTGCGGCGGAACTGTTGGCGAAGCAGGTGGCGTCGGCAAATAAGTGGAAGATGGAAAAAATGGAAGGAGACGTCGATCCGAACAGCTTTGCAGCGAAGCTGAAGCGTGCGGACGAGTATGCAGCATCGGGAGAGCACAACGGCGCAACAGACTCCATCGGAATCATCCTGCGCCAGATGGATGAGCCGACGCCGGGGAAGCCGGTGACGAAGGATGTATGGCACAACGGAGCCCATGTGTCGATCACCAGGGACGCTATGTATGGCGACACCATCACCATAGGCGGCAGCGCCAATCCGGATTGGATTTCAGTGAGTACCTCTGTGGGAACGGTGAAGATTGATTTGAATGACACTACCAGCCTGATGAAGTGTCTGGATATGTTCTCTCCGGAAGACATCAATCTCATCATGAAAAAGATTACGGAGGTGAAGCAGGCCAGAGAAGCTCTGAGCCAGATAGACCGTATGCAGGATGAACTGATGAAGAATGATAGTAAGAAAGAAGAGAATGGCGACAGTGACGGCGAGCAGTCCGTTAGCGAAGCCGTGGGCGTGGTCAGCGCGGAGGAGATGCGAAATATCGAGGGAACACGGGAAAAGAAATTTGTGGGCTGATCGGCTTGCCCCCGTAAGCAAAATGGTGTTAGAATAGAGGAACAGAATGCTTATGGAGAAGGAGACGCTTGCAGACCGATGCAGAAGAAGATAGCGATCATAAATGATATTGCGGGATACGGAAGATGCGCCATGACGGTGCTTCTTCCGATTATTTCTTATATGGGAGTACAGGCGTGTCCCCTGCCTACCTCCATCTTTTCGAGCAATACTGCATTCCCCTATTTTTTCCGGGATGATTATACGGATCGGATGGAGGAGTATATCGAGAACTGGGGCAAGATCGGACTTACCTTTGACGGGATTGCCACAGGCTATCTGGGGTCGGTGAGGCAGATTGACATCGTGCGGCAGTTCATTCAGGACTTTTCCGGAGATAAGACATTGGTGGTCGTGGATCCTGTGATGGGGGATCATGGTAAATTATACTCTGCCTATACGGTAGAGTTATGTACGGAACTCAGGAAGCTGGTCGCCCTGGCAGATATCATCACGCCGAATCTGACGGAGGCTTGCCATCTCGTGGGCGTTCCCTACCGGGAGACGGGCTGGAAGAAGAAGGAGCTGTACGCCATGGCGGAGCGTCTGTCGGATATGGGGCCTTCTCAGGTGGTCATTACAGGGATCCCTCAGGGAGAATATATTGCGAACTATGTGTACGTGAAAAAGGGTGAGGAGGCCACCGCCCGCTTTATCCGCGTGCAAAAGGCAGGGACGGAGCGCTGCGGCACAGGAGATGTGTTCTCGGCTATTATCGCGGCGGATGCCGTAAACGGTGTGCCATTTGACAGATCCGTCAAAAAGGCTTCCGGCTTTGTGAAGCAGTGCATCCAAACGGCGCTGGAACTGGAAACACCCGCCACAGACGGGGTTCCCTTCGAGGACATCTAGTATCGTCTGTAGCGGGTGTGAATGAGTCTTGTTTGTGTTTGAGCAGTGGCGCTCGAAAAACCTCCGGTTTTCCTCGCTCGCGGGCTTCGCCCTATGCATCCATTCGGATAAATGCTTCGGTGAGCAAGCTCCCCGCTTCATTCATCCTCTGTCTGCGCACTGCTCAGGAGGATAACGGATATTCTAATTCGAACGGATATCCGTCTTTTTTATTTTCTTCTGAGAGTGTATCGGTCTCGATGACGCAGAAATCGTCGCTCTTGATCACTTCTTTCATTTCCTCGCGTATCGTCTCAAAGTCTGCTATATGGGTAGAGATCCTGCGGCAGGCGAAATCTCCCTGATCGATGGTGCGGATGGTCTGCGACGAAGTCTCTGTGGCGGGCGTATCGCCGGTGATCGTGAGGAACATATGGCGCTGGTATTTGCCGCCGTGGTACTCATGCAGCACGCCGGAAGGATAGGCCACGATCGTTCCCATCTGCTGAGCGGTCACAAAGAGCTTCAGGATATGTTGACCGTAATACTTGGGGACATCGATGTCTTCCAGAGGAACCGTGAGCATTTTGCGGCTTACGATCTCGTTGTGATAGAAGCCGTCGGGCAGCAGGATGCCGCTCTTGCTCTCGGGTATCCGTGCAAGTCCTGTCACGGGGCTTGCCATATTCTGCAGTGTATCCTGCAGGGTGGCAAGACAGTTATGAATGTCCAGGATCCGCTGCTCCGCAAGGATCTTACCGTCGTAGAGGAGCTTTTGCAGATTGATGGAAGTATTTTCCACATAATTATTCAGATCTTTCAGCGGGATCCCCAGCTTCAGGCATACGGTGATCGCGTCCAGAAGATAGAGCTGCTCTTTTGTATAATAGCGATAGTTGGTCTCTGTGTTCACAAATGCCGGCTTCAAAATACCGATCTGGTCGTAGTAACGCAGAGATTTGATGCTCACATTCTTTAATTTAGATACTTTTCCGATAGACATATACTGACTCATAGTAAACACCCCAATATTCGATTATAATACCGTTATTTCCGGGTTATGCGCCAAACTATACCCGTGGGTCAGAGTTGGCTAAGTCATATTTTGTCACATCTTTCTGGGAAAAACAAGCCCTTTTGAGAAACTAGTGGTCATAAAAAAATCCGCATACATTATCTTGTATGCGGATTTTTATTACATATTTTTATTTACTAAATAATGTATAGTCCGAGGCCGCGAAGCGGTCCTCGTGAAGTTAATTTCGAAGAAATTTACTTCGTGCCCATGGTTACGACCACATCGTACGCAGTCTTTCCTTTCTCATAAGGCACTACGCAGCCATCTACAGCCTTGCCGTCTACGGTAATGGATTTTACACCCTTCTCCACGTTATCGGGATTTACAACCTTAATATTGTAGGTGCCTTCCCGGAACTTTCTGGTGAGAGTGAAGTCACCGAAGCCCTTCGGTACGCAGGGATCGATGCTCAGACCCTGATGGGTAGGATAAACGCCCAAAATATGCTGAGACACATTCACGAAGGTCCATGCCGCCGTACCGGTCAGCCAGCTGTTCTTCGCTTCGCCGTGTGTCTTTGCGTCAGCGCCGGCCACCATCTGAGAATAAACATAAGGCTCTGTGCGGTGAATCTCACTAAACTCTTCCACGTAGGCAGGGCAGGTCTTCTGATAGATCTCGAAAGCTCTGTCGCCGCGTCCGATCACGGTCTCCGCGATGGAAACCCAGGGATTGTTGTGGCAGAAGATACCCGCGTTCTCCTTATATCCCGGCGGATAGGAGGAGATCTCGCCCAGCTCTAAGTGATATTTGGTGTAAGCGGGCTGCAGGATCATGACGCCGTATTTGCTATCCAGTTTTTCTTTTACGGAATCTAATGCTTTCTGCGCCAGTCCTTCTTTTACGCCGACACCGGCAAGAGGACAGAAGCCGTTGGACTCGATGTAGATCTGACCCTCTTCGCACTCTTTGGAACCGATCTTCTTACCATACGCGTCGTAGGCGCGGACAAACCATTCGCCATCCCAGCCATCCTTCAATATCGCGTCATACATTTTCTGTACTTCGGCGCGGGCGCGATCTGCTTCCGCCTGATCGCCCATCAGTTCACACAGCTGAGCATACTCTTCGCCGTACTTGACAAACATACCGGCGATGAACACGGATTCCGCCACAGGACCCTCGGAGGGACCAAAGGTCTGGAAGGATTCTCCGGGATGCTCTGAGAAGCAGTTTAAGTTCAGACAGTCGTTCCAGTCTGCACGTCCGATCAGGGGCAGAGCATGAGGCCCCTTGTGGTTTACTATGTAGTCAAAGGAGCGTTTCAGGTGCTCCATCAGAGGTTTCGCCTGATTCACGTCATTGTCAAAAGGAACCATCTCTGTCAGAAGAGAGGTGTCGCCCGACTCGCGTACATAAGCGGAGGCGCCAGCGATCAGCCACAGCGGGTCATCGTTAAAGCCGCTGCCGATGTCGGAGTTACCCTTCTTCGTGAGAGGCTGGTACTGATGGTATGCGCTGCCGTCCGGGAACTGGGTGGAAGCGATGTCGATGATACGCTGTCTCGCCCGGTCGGGGATCAGATGTACGAAGCCCAGAAGATCCTGGCAGGAATCACGGAAGCCCATGCCGCGGCCGATACCGGATTCGTAGTAGGAAGCGGAACGGGACATATTGAAGGTCACCATACACTGATACTGGTTCCAGATATTGACCATGCGGTCCACCTTATCGTTGGAGGACTTCACGGTGTACTTGGATAACAGATCGCTCCAGTATGCGTTCAGGGCAGCGAAGGCCTTGTCCACATCGGCGTCGGTCTGATATTTTGCAAGCATTGCGTTCGCCGGCTTTTTATTGATGATACCGGGAGATTCCCACTTTTCTTCCTCGGGATTCTCCAGATAACCCAGAACGAAGACGAAGGTCTTGCTCTCGCCGGGCTCCAAGGTCACATTGATCTGATGGGAAGCGATCGGAGACCAGCCGTTTGCGATAGAGTTAGTCGCCTTGCCGTTTTCTACAACTTCCGGATTTGCCACACCGCGGTAAGCGCCCAGGAAAGCGTCGCGGCTGGTGTCGAAACCGTCCACAGCAGTGTTTACGGAATATACCGCATAGTGGTTTCTGCGCTCTCTGTACTCTGTCTTGTGGTAGATGGTCGATCCGATCACCTCTACCTCACCGGTGTTTAAGTTACGCTGGAAATTACGGGAATCGTCGTCCGCATTCCAGAGACACCATTCTACATAGGAGAAGAGCGAAGCGGTCTTTTTCGTGTCACTTAAATTGGTCAGCTTCACCTGGCTGATCTCGCAGTTGTCGTCCATGGGAATAAAGGTGAGGACGGAAGCCTCAAGTTTATTCTTTTCGCCCGTGAAACGGCTGTAGCCGATGCCGTGTCGGCACTCGTAGCGGTCAAGCTCTGTCTGGGTGGGCTTCCAGCCGGGATTCCAGACATCGCTGCCTTCTTTGACATAGAAGTACTTGCCGTTGATATCGAGCGGCACATCGTTGTAGCGGTAGCGTGTTATGCGAAGAAGCTTCGCATCCTTGTAGAAGGTGTAGCCGCCGCAGGTGTTGGAGATCAGCGAAAAGAACTCGTTACAGCCCAAATAGTTGATCCAGGGTAAGGGTGTCTTAGGTGTGGTGATGACATACTCGCGGTTTGCGTCATCGAAGTAACCAAATTTCATAGCTCCATTCTCCTTTTTTTGTTTGTTAAACGTTTACGTAAATATCAATAAACAAATTATACCGAAGAAATGATAAAAATGCAATAAATATATATTATCTCTCAAATGTACAGAAAATGTACAGAAAGAGCCGAAATACATTGCATTGGAAGGGAATGTGTTGTATAATAATAACGCGAAAACGATTAAGCGAATAAGACACATACAGACCGTGGCAAACTTCGTAAAATAAGGAGATCCTGATATGGTATCAATGAAAGATATTTCTGCGGTCTGTGGCGTGTCCGTGGCAACGGTAAGCAAGGCGCTGAATGATCAGAACGATGTGGGAAGGGAAACCAAAAAGCGTATCCGCCAGGTGGCGGAGGAGATGGGGTACTTTTCGAACTCGGCGGCCAAGATGCTTAAGACGAACCGCAGTTATAATGTGGGTGTACTTTTTGCCCACGAGGATTACAGCGGCCTGACCCACGACTATTATGCTTTTGTGCTGGACAGTCTGAAGCGCACCGTAGAGGAGAAGGGCTACGACATTACCTTCATCAATACCACGAAACAGAAGACCGGGACGCTGAGTTATCTGGGCCACTGCAGATCCCGCGGGTTTGACGGTGTCGCTATTGTCTGTACCGATTTTTATTCGCCGGACATTCTGGAGTTAGTCAGGAGCGACATCCCTACGGTGACGCTGGATCATCTGTTCAATGATGTCTGTGCGGTGATGTCTAACAACGTGCACGGGATACAGGAGCTGCTCACATACGTTTATCAAAAAGGACACCGCAGAGTGGCATATATCCACGGTGCGGACTCCTCGGTTACCCAGAGCAGACTGGCATCCTTTTACCGCACGGCAGGGCAGCTTGGCCTTATCATACCGGATGAGTATATCTGTATGTCTCCTTATCGTGATACCAAGGGCACTTATATGGAGACGATGCGGCTGCTCCATTTGCAGGAGCCGCCTACGTGTATCCTTTATCCGGATGATTTTTCCGCCTTTGGCGGGTATAATGCAATTCAGGAGATGGGACTCCGGGTGCCGGATGATATTTCCGTTGTCGGTTATGACGGGATCCGGATCGCCCGGCATATCGAGCCTACGCTGACCACACTGCGTCAGGATACGGCAGAGCTGGGGCGGCAGATGGGAGAGAAGCTTATCAGTCTGATCGAGAATCCCAAGACTACACTGGTGGAGACCATCGTGGTGGAGGGGCAGGTGTTTGAGGGTAACTCCGTGGCAGATATCAACAAAAAGGGAGAATAGTATGCCGTCACAGATCATATTTGACCAGAGCAAATTAAAAGCATATGATGGTCTTATGAGACTGTGTGAGTTTGCCGGGAAGAGCGAGGCGTGGCAGCAGACGCTCTGGAGCGAGCTTTTGCTAAGCAGAGAGCTCTATGATGCGTTTCTGTATTATCTGGAGAACCACAGTCTGCCGGAATTTCCGAAATGTGAGGGATATTCTTTAGCGGACTGCTATGTGTGGCAGATGGAGCAGGATAACCTGCGCAGGGATACCGGAAAGAACACGGCGCAATGTAATAAAGAAGATATGGTACTCCGGTCGTTTCAGACGATGGCCGATATGCGAAGAGATCCGGCGGCTTTTTTGAAAAAATTAAGCGACTGGAGAGGCATGGATCAGACCACATAAGAAAAAGGAAGCAAGTATGGATCGAACAGAGTTTATAGAAAAATTACAGCGCGCTCTTGCCAGCGGTGTGAACAGCTCTCAGGTGGCGGAGAATGTGCGCTATTATCAGGAATATATTGATGTAGAGATCAGGAAGGGCAGAAGCGAGGAAGAGGTTATGACGAGTCTGGGAGATCCGAGACTTCTTGCCAAGAGCATCATAGAGGCGAATAAACGTGCCGGGGTCAATGAGGGTACCAACCGGAATTATGACGAGGAGACGGCGGACAGCGCATATGAGACGAGACAGGGAAGGACTTTCGGCGGGGAGAATATGGTTCGTATGCCGACCTGGCTGCTCCTTCTGATCGTAGGCGTAGTCGCGATCCTGATCATCGGCGTGATCTTTTCGGTCATATCCTTTATAGCGCCGATCCTGATTCCGGTGCTTATCATTGTGCTGATAGTGAATTATATAAAGGGCAGGTAGCAAAGAGTCGGCCGTATATAAAATACAACAGACCATTTATCGAAATAAACGGTCTGTTGAGGGGAGTATAAATAATTAATATAAGGGTCTGTAGGCGGAGAATGAAGGGGTATCTCCGTCTACATTTATTATTATATCACTTTTTGGACAAAAAACAATAAAGAATAGTACCAAAGTACCAGCCTGCATTTTGGT
>CAZUZZ010000066.1:0-7935 GCA_964625055.1 uncultured Bacteroides sp.
AAAGGAAAGTCCATTCCGGAGATTGCGGAGGACCTTGAGGAGGAAGTATCTGTTATCGAACAGATTGTAAAGGAGTAAAAAATACCACCATCGGTTGATCTGATGGTGGTGTTTTACCCTGTAGGTATTTACTTCATCATTTATTCTTCGCTGCCGCCGAGATTGCCGCTCTCTTTCTCAACGTGGGATCCAGGATCTTCTTGCGGATCCGCAGGTTCTCCGGCGTCACTTCCAGAAGCTCGTCCGTGTCGATGAACTCAAGCGCCTGCTCCAGACTTAAAACCTTGGGAGGGGTGAGGCGAAGCGCCTCATCTGCACTGGAGGAACGTGTGTTGGTGAGCTGCTTTTTCTTGCACACGTTCAGTTCAATATCCTCGCCGCGGCCGTTCTGCCCCACGATCATACCGGAGTAGACTTTCTCGCCGGGACCGATAAAGAGGGTGCCACGCTCCTGGGCGTTATAGAGTCCGTAGGTGATGGCCTCGCCCGCCTCAAAGGCGATGAGAGATCCTTGCTTGCGGTATTGGATATCTCCTTTATAGGGGCCGTAGCCGTCAAAGATAGTGTTCATGATGCCGTTTCCCTTGGTGTCAGTCAAAAACTCGCCGCGGTAGCCGATCAGGCCGCGGGAGGGGATGGAAAACTCCAGGCGTGTGTAGCCGCCGGAGGCCATACCCATATTCTTAAGCTCGCCCTTTCTCTGGCTGAGCTTCTCGATGACGGTCCCGGAAAACTCTTCCGGCACATCTACATAACACAGTTCCATAGGCTCTGTCTTTTTGCCGTTTTCGTCTGCCTTGTACAGGACCTCTGCTTTGCTTACTGCAAATTCATAACCCTCTCTGCGCATATTCTCGATCAGGACGGAGAGGTGCAGTTCGCCTCGGCCCGACACCTTGAAAGATTCTGTGGAGTCAGTCTCCTCCACACGCAGGGACACGTCCGTATTGAGTTCCTTAAATAGTCTGTCCCGTATATGACGGCTGGTGACATACTTGCCCTCTTTGCCCGCCAGAGGGGAGTCGTTGACCATAAAGTGCATGGCGATGGTAGGCTCCGAGATCTTCTGGAAGGGAATGGGCTGTGGATTGTCGGGAGAACAGAGCGTATCGCCGATGTGGATGTCCGCAATACCGGAGATCGCCACGATGGCGCCGATGCCTGCCTCTTTCACTTCCACTTTGTTCAGTCCGTCATATTCGTAAAGCTTGCTGATTTTTACTTTTTTGAGTTTGTCGGGGTCATGGTGATTTACGATGACCACTTCCTGATTGACTTTGACGCTGCCGTTGTCCACTTTGCCCACGCCGATACGGCCCACATACTCGTTGTAGTCGATGGTGCTGATCAAAACCTGAGTGCCGGCATCGGGATCCCCTTGAGGAGCCGGGATATGTTCGATGATGGTGTCGAAGAGAGGGGTCATGTCCCCGCCCTTGACGGTGAGCTGGGTGGTGGCGGTGCCGGTTTTGGCGGAAGCGTAGACAAAAGGACAGTCCAGCTGTTCGTCGTTGGCATCCAGATCCATAAAAAGCTCCAGAACCTCGTCCACTACCTGAATAGGCCGCGCTTCCGGGCGGTCGCATTTATTGATACACACGATCACGGACAGATCCAGCTCAAGAGCCTTTTTCAGCACGAATTTGGTCTGGGGCATGGGACCCTCGAAGGCATCCACCACAAGGATAACGCCGTTTACCATCTTGAGCACGCGCTCCACTTCGCCGCCGAAATCGGCGTGTCCGGGCGTGTCGATGATGTTGATCTTGACGCCCTTGTAGGTGACCGCCGTATTCTTGGAGAGGATCGTGATACCGCGTTCCTTTTCAATATCTCCGGAGTCCATGACGCGCTCCGCCACTTCCTGATTTTCCCGGAATACGCCGCTCTGCTTTAACAGCTCGTCCACCAGCGTGGTCTTGCCGTGGTCTACGTGGGCAATGATTGCTATATTTCTTACATCTTCTCTTGTCTGTTTCATTTTTTCAACCTCACTGTAATAAAACACTTCCAAGATTGTAACACTTGTGTTTGTTTCTTGCAAGTCACGCGACCACTGACAGTTCTATTTTCCGACGCTATCTTATATATTGTTAATACAACAACTGTTCAGAGTCGTGAAAACACTGGCAGACAAAAAGGCTCTGAAATACATTTAGAATGTAGAATGGAGGAAAACATGACGGATAAGGTGATTGAAAACAACCAGGTGGCGGTTATGGGGGAGATCGTGAGTGATTTTTCTTTCAGCCACGAGATTTTTGGAGAGGGCTTTTATATGGTGGATATCAGTGTGGATCGACTCAGTGAGTCAACTGATATCATACCAGTGATGGTATCGGAACGCCTGATCGATGTGAACGAGGATTATAAGGGCATGAAGATATGTATCACGGGGCAGTTCCGCTCCTACAACAGGCATGAAGAGAGGAAAAACCGGCTGGTGTTGTCTGTCTTTGCCCGGGAGATCGAGTTTATGGAGGATATCGGCGAGGGAGCCAAGACGAACCAGATCTTTCTGGACGGTTACATCTGTAAGGCGCCGATCTATCGCAAAACGCCGCTGGGAAGGGAAATCGCGGATCTTCTTCTGGCAGTCAACAGACCCTATGGAAAGTCGGATTACATACCCTGCATCTGCTGGGGGCGCAATGCCAGATTTGCCAGTAATTTTGAAGTAGGGAGCCGCTGTGCCATCTGGGGCAGGATCCAGAGCCGTGAGTATATGAAAAAATTGTCCGAGGAACAGCTGGAGAGACGGATCGCTTATGAGGTCTCCGTCAGCAAGCTGGAACTTGTGGAAGAGGAATAATGCTTGCATGAAAAGAAGTAGTGTGCTATGCTGATTCTGCACATTTAATGTTGAAATACGGGGTATAGTATATGGGAAAAGGCATGATTCAGATCTATAGCGGAGAAGGTCATGGAAAATCACCGGCGGCGCTCGGACGTGCGATCCAGACGGCCTGCGAAGGAGAATATGTTGTCATCATACAGTTTTTGAAGGGAAGAGGTCTGGCCGAGTCGGAGTTTGTGAAGCGTCTGGAGCCGGAGATCAAAATCTTCCGGTTTGAGAAGTCTGCGGAGGATTTTTCGCAGCTGTCCGATGAGCACAAGACGGAGGAGAGCCGTAATATCAGAAACGGCCTCAATTTTGCCAAAAAGATATTAAACACCGGGGAATGCGCCCTGCTCATATTGGATGAGGTGCTGGGGCTCATCGACAATGGTATCATTACCGTGGAGGAATTGAAAAATCTGCTTTCCGGGAAGCCGGAGGAGATGGACATCATTATGACGGGTATAACGCTGAATGATGAGGTCTGCGCTCTGGCGGATCAGGTGACGAAGGTGGAGACCATGCATTTCAAGATATGGGATTGACAGAAAACTACCCGGATGCTATGATAATTGCAATAAGGAATAATGGAGTTGGTAGAGGTTGCGTTTTCTATCAGTAGGAACATGGATGTGGCAGGCACAGAGGAAGTGTTCGGAAAGGAGAAGACGCCGAAAGGGGAGACGGTCTGTACGTTTTTTCTTGGGCATACAGTTAAGAGCTGTATGACTGTCATCGAGTCGATGGGGCGCTATCCACACCGGAAACAGCAGAAGTATGGAGCTGGCCCTGTGTGGTCGGCTCTTTATCATGTTGGAAAAGGAGGATTTTATGGCGATTTTTACAGGAGCGGGTGTTGCGATCGTCACCCCATTTCATGAGGACGGCAGTATCAATTACGAAAAATTTGCGGAATTGGTGGAATTTCAGATCGCGGGCGGCACAGATGCGATCATTGTCTGCGGCACCACCGGAGAATCTTCCACATTGACCCATGAGGAGCATCTGGATCTGATCCGTTTTTGCGCAGAGACTGTGAAGGGCAGGGTGCCCGTGGTAGCGGGAACCGGATCGAACTGCACAGATACGGCGGTATATCTTTCCACGGAAGCAGAAAAGTACGGCGTGGACGGCTTGCTGTTGGTGACGCCTTACTATAACAAAGCGACACAGAACGGGCTCTACGCTCACTTTAAGAAAGTGGCGGATTCCGTCAAGCTGCCCATCATTCTCTACAATGTGCCCAGCCGCACGGGATGCAATATCCAGCCCCAGACGGCGGCGAGACTCTGTACGGAAGTGGAGAACATCGTGGGCATCAAGGAGGCAAGCGGTAATATCTCACAGATTGCGAAGCTGATGGCTCTTGCAGGAGACAAAGTGGATCTGTACTCCGGAAATGACGACCAGATCGTGCCGATCCTGTCTCTCGGCGGTAAGGGTGTGATCTCTGTCCTGTCCAATGTGGCGCCGAGACAGACCCATGAGATATGTCAGAAATTCTTTGACGGAGATGTGGCGGGCAGTGCAAAGGAACAGCTTCGTGCGATCGATTTGTGCGACGCTCTTTTCTGCGAGGTGAACCCGATTCCGGTGAAGGCAGGCCTGAACCTGATGGGAAAAGCGGTGGGCGGCTTACATATGCCCTTGTCAGAGATGGAGCCGCAGAATGTGGAGCGGTTGAAAAAGGCGATGACGGATTACGGAATCCTGTAATATGTAATATAATACAGATTGACATTCTACCGCAGGCACGCTTTCGCTACCTTTCGCTCGCAGAAATGTCAATCTGTTTATTTATCATATTAGAAAATTGTCGCAGCGTAGAACCTTTAAGGAGAATGCAAAGCATTCTCTTAATCGAGTGCGCGGGCACTCGATTTTTTTTGATGAATAATATAGAAGGAGATCATAATATGGTAAGAGTGATCATGCACGGCTGCAACGGGAAGATGGGACAGACCATCACCTCCCTGATCGCGGCGGATGAAGAGATAGAGATCGTGGCGGGAATTGACGCTGTGGACAGTGGAAAAAATACGTATCCTGTATTTACGGACATTGCTTCCTGTACAGTGGAGGCGGATGCCCTTATCGATTTTTCTGTGGCAGCGGCGGTGGACGCCCTGTTAGATTACTGCGTGGAAAAGAAGCTTCCCTGTGTTCTGTGCACCACGGGATTGTCGGAGGCACAGCTTGCAAAGGTGCGGGAGGTGTCAAAGCAGATCGCGGTTTTAAAATCCGCCAATATGTCCCTCGGCATCAACCTGCTGTTAAAGCTGTTAAAAGAGGCGGCGCAGACTCTGGCACCCGCTGGCTTTGATATTGAGATCGTGGAAAAACATCACAACCAGAAGCTGGATGCGCCCAGCGGCACGGCACTTGCGCTGGCGGATTCCATCAATGAGCAGATGGACAGCGTATATACTTATATCTATGACCGAAGCCAGGTCAGACAGAAGAGAGGGGAAAAAGAGCTGGGGATCAGCGCTGTCAGAGGCGGCACCATCGTGGGGGATCATGATGTGATCTTTGCAGGGGCAGACGAGGTGGTTACTTTCTCGCACAGAGCTTATTCCAAGGCGGTGTTCGGCAAGGGCGCCATTCAGGCGGCTAAGTATCTGAAGGGTAAGCCGGCAGGTATGTATGATATGGCAGATGTGATAGGATAAAACCCTGCCACGATAGGAGAGTTTAATGGACGAATTAGAATTAAAGTATCTGAAAAGTTTATCGAAACAGTATCCGACCATTGCGTCGGCATCCACCGAGATCATAAATCTTCAGGCGATCCTGAATCTGCCCAAGGGCACGGAGCATTTTATGACGGATATCCATGGGGAGTATGAGCAGTTTAATCATATTCTGAAAAACGGTTCCGGTTCCGTGCGGCGAAAGATCGATGAGGAATTCGGCAATACCTTGAGCATCAAGGATAAAAAGAGTCTGGCGACGCTGATCTACTATCCCGAGGAGAAGCTGGATATCGTCATGCGCGAGGAGGATGAAAATTCCATCGAGGACTGGTATAAGATCACACTGCACAGGCTGGTGCAGATCACGAAGCGGGTCTCTTCCAAGTATACCCGCTCTAAGGTGCGTAAGGCGCTGCCGAAGGACTTTTCCTATATCATTGAGGAGCTGATCACGGAGAAAGCGGAGATTCAGGATAAGGAGGCCTATTATAACGAGATCATCCACACCATCATCAGGATTGGCAGGGCACCGGAGTTCATTGTGGCGCTGAGCAATCTGATCCAGCGGCTGGTCATCGATCATCTCCATATCGTGGGTGATATCTATGACAGAGGGCCCGGTCCCCATATCATATTGGACACTCTCTGCGACTATCATTCCGTGGATGTGCAGTGGGGCAATCATGATATTGTGTGGATGGGAGCGGCCAGCGGACATCTGGCCTGTATTGCGAATGTGATCCGTATGGCGGCCCGCTATGGCAATCTGGATACGCTGGAGGAGGGATACGGCATCAACCTGATCCCCCTTGCGACCTTTGCCCTGGATGCCTATAAGGACACTGACTGTGAAGCTTTCGCCATCAAGTATAATACGGACTACGACACGAAGGATCTGAGCCTGGATATGAAGATGCACAAGGCCATTTCCGTTTTACAGTTCAAGCTGGAGGGTCAGCTGATCATGCGGCGGCCCGAGTTTGCCATGCAGGACAGGCTGCTTTTAGAGCACATTGATTATGAGAATAAAGCTCTCGTGCTGGGCGGCATATCCTATCCCATGAAGGATGTGGATTTCCCGACGATAAACAGGAGCAGGCCCTATGAGCTGACCCAGGAGGAGGAGCAGGTGATGGAGCGTCTGCGGCAGGCTTTTGTCAAGTGTGAAAAGCTTCAGAAGCACGTGCGTTTCCTTTTTTCCAAGGGAGGACTTTATAAGGTCTATAATTCCAATCTGCTCTACCACGGCTGTGTGCCCATGGATGAGGAGGGAAACTTTAACAAGGTGAATGTCTATGGGGAAGAGTACAGCGGCAAGGCGCTCTATGATGTTCTGGAGCACTATGCGAGAAAAGGCTACTATTCCCATAATCTGCAGGATAAGCTGAAGGGCCAGGATATCATCTGGTATATTTGGGCAGGCCCCAATTCCCCTGTGTTCGGCAAGGATAAGATGGCTACCTTTGAGCGGTATCTGCTGGAGGACAAGGAACTGCACAAAGAGACGAAGAATGCCTATTACAGACATCTTGACAGTGAGATGGTGGTCAATCGCATTCTGCAGGAGTTCGGGCTGGACGAGGCGCACTCCCACATCGTAAACGGTCATGTGCCGGTGGAGCGGAAGAAGGGAGAAACGCCTGTGAAATGCGGCGGCAAACTGCTTGTCATCGACGGTGGTTTTTCTAAGGCGTATCAGGACAAGACGGGGATCGCCGGTTATACCCTGGTGGTCAATTCCTACGGTATGCGTCTGGTAGCGCATGAGCCCTTCGAGTCCACGGAGGCCGCGATCCTTCATGAGTCGGACATTTTTTCAGATTCCTTTATTCTGGAAACCACTGCCAGACGGCAGAAGATCGCTGACACAGAGATCGGCGCGGAGCTGCGGGAGAGCATACACCAGCTTGAGGAATTGCTGCAGGCATACAGAGACGGCATATTAATAGAAAAATAAAAAAAGAGTTCTCGGGGATACGCCTCGGGAACTCTTTTTGGCTTGCTAGCGGGCTTTGTTGGATGTGCCCGCGTCTGTTACGTCGTCCACCATGTTTTCCACGCCTGTCGCGGCATCGTCTATGATATCAGAGGCAGCGTTTCCTGCATCGCCCACTGCATCACCGATGGCATCGCCTGCATCATTGACGATGGAGCCGTCGTTGTCTGTGCCGTTTGCGTTGTTTGTGCCGGCAGTGGCATCGTTGAGCATATCATTGTCGTTTGTCATACCGTCGTTGACAGTGCCGGTGGTATTGGTATTGTCAGTACCTGTACCGGTCACGCCTGTGTTGTCAGTGCCTGTGACACCGGAATCGGTAGTACCTGTGCCGGTGGTGGCATTTCCTGTGCCGTTATTGCCGTTGTTAGTGGCAGCTCTGTTGCCGCAGGCGGTCAGAGCGG
>CAZUZZ010000067.1:0-3433 GCA_964625055.1 uncultured Bacteroides sp.
TCATCACGGCTGTGGATGAAAATAACGTTATCGTGGTCAAGGATCTGTCCGAGGACGACAGCCCCCGGGAGATTGAGAGAAGCGCGGCGGCGGTGGTCGCTTATCTGCGCAAGGAAAACTTTAAGAATGTCCGTATTGCTTACGGCACCGTGGTGAACGAGATCAAGGGCGTGAGCAGCTCCTACAAGGAGGCAAAGATGGCGCTCGACGTGGGTAAGATCTTTTTTGGCGAGCGGGATGTCATCGCTTACAGCGAACTGGGCATCGGCCGTCTGATCTATCAGCTCCCGATCCCGCTGTGCAAGATGTTCATCAAGGAGATCTTTGACGGCAAGAGTCCTGATGAGTTCGACGAGGAGACTCTTGTCACCATCAATAAATTTTTTGAAAACTCTTTGAATGTGTCGGAGACCTCCAGACAGCTTTTTATTCACAGGAACACACTGGTCTATCGTCTGGACAAGCTGCAGAAGGGCACGGGGCTTGATCTGCGCGTGTTTGAGGATGCGATCACCTTCAAGATCGCGCTCATGGTCGTAAAATACATGAAGTACATGGAATCATTTGAATTTTAAACATATAGGAGAGATGAAGCGTGGCAGTTAAGAGAAGAAGAAAAAATCCTGTGGTGGAGAATGAGATCATCACGCTGACGAATGTCAGCAAGGCGTACTCTACCGGCGCACCCGCCCTGAAGGATGTGAATCTTCACATCAGCAGGGGTGAGTTTGTCTTTATCGTGGGGGACAGCGGCTCAGGGAAATCTACCCTGATCAAGCTCCTTTTAAGAGAGCTTACGATCAGCAGCGGCTATATCAATGTGATGGGCTATGATCTGTCTAAGATCAAGCACAGAAAAATTCCGAAATTCAGAAGAAATCTGGGGATCGTCTTTCAGGATTTCCGCCTGTTAAAGGACAGGAACGTCTATGAAAATGTGGCGTTTGCACAGCGTATCATCCAGAAGTCCAACAAGGAGATCAAGAAGAACGTTCCCAGTATTCTGGCGATCGTGGGCCTTGCCGGTAAGTATAAGGCGAAGCCGAGGCAGCTCTCCGGTGGTGAGCAGCAGAGAGTGGCGCTTGCCCGTGCACTGGTGAATCAGCCTACGATCCTTCTGGCGGACGAGCCTACCGGTAATTTGGATCCGAAAAACTCCTGGGAGATCATGAAGCTTCTGGAGCAGATCAATGAAAACGGAACGACTGTTATTGTTGTGACACATAACCGTGAGATCGTGAATGCCATGCAGAAGCGTGTGGTTACTTTGCGGCGCGGCGTCATCATCAGCGACGAGGAAAAGGGAGGGTATATTGATGAGGATTAGTACACTTTTCTATACACTCAAGCAGGGTTTCCGCAATATTTTCCGCAATAAGCTGTTTTCGCTGGCGTCCATCGCCACCATTGCGGCCTGCCTCTTTCTCTTCGGCATCTTTTATGCGATCGTGACCAATTTTCAACATATCGTGAAGAGCGCAGAGGAGGGTGTCTCTGTCTGGGTGTTCTTTGATGAGGGACTTGAGGATATCAGGATCCAGCAGATCGGTGATATGATCGCGAAGCGGACTGAGGTGGCGGACATAGATTTTATCTCCGCAGAGGAGGCGTGGGAGAGCTTTCGTGACGAATATCTGGGAGAGTATGGTGACGGCTTTACGGAGAATCCCCTCGAAAATTCCGCGAACTATCAGGTTTATCTGAATGACGTGTCCATGCAGTCCGCTCTGGTGACCTATCTGGAATCCATAGACGGTGTGCGTATGGTCAATCGCTCGGAGCTGGTGGCGACTACCCTGACGGGAGTAAATGCTCTGATCGCTTATGTGTCTGTGGGTATCATCGCGATCCTGCTGGCGGTATCCATCTTCCTGATCAGCAATACCGTAGCGATCGGTATCTCTGTCCGCAAGGAGGAGATCAACATTATGAAATATATCGGTGCCACCGACTTTTTCGTCCGTTCCCCCTTTGTGGTGGAGGGTATTTTGATCGGTCTGATCGGTGCAGCGCTGCCGCTGGGTTTCATCTATACGATCTACAACGTTGTTTTGAATTATGTGATGGATCGATTCCCCCAGCTTTCCTCCCTCCTGAGTTTTGTGACAGTGGAGGAAGTGTTTAATGTGCTCGTACCTGTTTCATTGGGCCTCGGCGTGGGTATCGGTTTTCTGGGCAGTATCGTGACGGTGAGAAGACATTTGAGAGTCTAGTAGAGGGGTTGGCTTGAAGACGGATATACTGAAAAAAGGAAAAAGAATCGCATATCTGCTTCTGAGTCTGGCGCTTGTGCTCTCCTGTGCGGTGCCGGGTCCGTCTGTGCAGGCGGTCACCAGCGACAGCATCCGGGAAAAAGAGCGGGAGATCGAAAAGGCAAAGGAACAGGTTTCCGGCTTAAAGAGTAATCTGACGGACGTGGAGAAGCTGAAAAAGGAGCTGGAACAGTCTAAGAGCGACCTGACGGCCTATGTGCGCCAACTGGACGGTCAGCTGGCTGACATACAGGAGAAGATTTCACAATATAATACAATGATCACCGAAAAAGAAGAAGAGATCGAGGAGACCACACAGGATCTGGCGGCGGCTATCGACTTGCAGGAGCAGCAGTATGCCGCCATGAAAAAGCGCATCCAGTTCATGTATGAGCGCAGTGATTCCTTTTATCTGGAAACCCTTTTCGGATCAAACAGCATAGCGGGGATCGTAAACCGCGCTGACTATATAGAAGCTCTCTCACGCTACGACAGGGAGAAGCTGGATGAGTATGTGGAGACCAGGAAATATGTGGAGCTCTGTAAGGAAGAGCTGGAAGTCGAGAAACAACTCTTAGATGAAGCGAAGGAAGCGGTGGAGCAGGAGGAGGCAAATGTCAGCACCATGATCGGGGAGAAGGAAGCTCAGATCCTCTCTGTTTCCAGTGATATTTCTAATAAAGAGGCTGCGATCAAGGAATATGAGGATATGATCGCACAGGAGAATGCCGAGATTGCCGCGCTGGAGAAAGCGGTGGCGGAGGAAAAGGCCAGACTGGAGGCGGAGAACGCCCAGGCCAGAATCTATAACGGCGGTATGTTTGCCTGGCCCTGCCCCAGCTATAAGCGTATTTCTGACGAGTATGGCAATCGGATGCATCCCACGCTGGGAGTGGAGAAATTTCACAACGGACTGGATATGGCGGCTCCTTCCGGCAGTTCGATTTTGGCGGCCTATGACGGAGATGTGGTTGCGGCAGACTATAGCGCAAGCATGGGAAATTATATCATGATCGACCATGGCAGCGGCCTCTACACTATATATATGCACTGCTCGGCGCTCTATGTTTCCAAGGGACAGAGCGTCTCCAAGGGACAGAATATCGCTGCGGTGGGATCCACCGGGCGTTCTACAGGGCCCCATCTGCACTTTGGTGTGCGCCTGAACGGAAGCTATGTCA
>CAZUZZ010000067.1:3443-7872 GCA_964625055.1 uncultured Bacteroides sp.
CATTGACACGATTGTACAATCACAATATATAGAACCTAAAATAATAAGGAGATGAAGAGTCTTGGATTCCTATTATAATAACAATAACGTGAATAATAATGTGCATTACGGTAATGATCCCGGCAAAAACACCGGAAACGGCAGCAACTTTATTCTGGGACTGGTGGTCGGCATGGCGCTTGCCCTGCTGGTCAGCGGTTTTGTTTTTGTGGGCGTGAAAGTCTACGAGGCAGTGGGCAGTAAACATCCGAAGAAAACAAACACAGCAGGCAGCGTTGTGAATGAGGAGACGGAGAAAAAGCTGGCTGCCATTGAGGATGTGATCAATGAGTATTATTATCGGGACGCAGATATCGATATAGATATCATGACCGAAGGGATGTATGCCGGTATGGTAAATGCATTGGGGGATCCTTATTCTGTGTACTATACGGAGGAAGAGTGGAATGATCTCATGCGGGAGACCGAGGGCATCTACTATGGAATCGGCGCTTATCTGATGATGGACGAGAATACGGGTACAGCAAAAATATCGGGCGTTATTGATAATACTCCCGCTCAGGAAGCGGGGCTGCGTGCGGACGATCTGATCTACATGGTGGATGGTGAGATAACCATGGGATTAGAGCTTTCCGAGATCGTAGCCCGCGTGAAGGGGGAGGAGGGCACTACCGTCCATCTTACCATATACAGAGAGGGCGAGAGTGATTATCTGGAGATTGACGTGGAGCGCCGCAAGATCGAGTCGCCCACGGTCAACTATGAAATGCTGGAGAATGATATCGGCTATATTCAGATCACGGAATTTGACGACGTCACCACAGACCAGTTCACAGAGGCTCTGGCGGTGATCAAGGGCTCCGGCGCCAAAGGGCTGATTCTTGACCTGCGCGGCAATCCCGGCGGCAGCCTTAATGTAGTTGTAGATATAGCCAGAGAGATCCTTCCCAAGGGGTTGATCGTCTACACTGAGGATAAATACGGTGAGAGGGACGAGTATAACTGCGATGGCAGAAAAGAGCTGGAGATCCCGCTGGTGGTTCTGGTGAACGGTAACTCCGCCAGCGCTTCCGAGATCCTTGCGGGTGCTATCAAAGACTATGGAAAAGGCACATTGATCGGTACTACCACTTTCGGCAAAGGTATTGTTCAGCGAGTGCTGCCTCTGACTGACGGTACGGCCCTGAAGCTTACCATTAGCTCTTACTATACGCCCAATGGCAATAATATTCACGGCGTAGGTATTGAGCCGGACATTGTCTGTGAATTTGACGGTGATGCCTATTATGATGAAGGCGTGGATAATCAGCTTGAGAAAGCTGTGGAGGAGATGGAGAAGACGATAAGATAAACGGGAACAAGACAAAAGAAAGATTTGGATAGACGGCAGGATGAGAAAGGAATGCAGAGCACGCTATGAAAGAGAAGATAAAGAATAGGCTTCCCCATACATTACGCAGATTAAAAAGCTCCGCGAAATGGATCGTTTTCGCAATCGTGTCCGGCGTGGTGATCGGCGGTATCGGAACGTTCTTTTATTTCTGCCTGGCGGCGGTGACGCGGTTTCGCGGGGAGCATCCCTGGATCCTCTGGCTGCTTCCGATTGGCGGTGTTTTGATCGTAGGGGCATACCGTCTGCTTCGCAACGAGGCGGATGCGGGAACGAATCAGGTCATTGCTTCGATTCATTCCGGAGAAAATCTGCCGTTTAGGATGGCACCGTCCATTTTCTTTTCGACGCTGGTAACACATCTGTGCGGCGGTTCGGCTGGCCGGGAAGGTGCCGCATTACAGATCGGCGGCAGTGTCGGCAATGCGCTGGGCGGCTTGTTCCGTTTTGATGAGAAAGACCGGCAGGTGATGACCATGTGCGGGATGAGCGCGGCGTTTTCGGCATTGTTCGGGACACCTATGGCAGCGGCGATCTTTGCGATGGAGGTGGAATCCGTCGGGATCATGTATTATGCGGCGTTGGTACCCTGTGTCATCGCTTCTCTGGTGGCGCATGGAATAGCTGTTTATTTTGGCGCGACGGGGGAAGCCTTTTTATTGACGGGGCTCCCGGATTTCACGATAAGTGCGGCGGTAAAAATTTCTATACTCGCGATTTTATGCGGATTTGTAAGTATATTATTCTGTGTTCTGCTTCACCAGGCATCGCATCTATATAAGAGATTTTTCGCAAATCCCTATGTCAGGATCCTGGCAGGCGGCTGTATTGTGATCGTGTTGACGCTTCTGGTGGGGGATCAGCGGTATAACGGTGCCGGTATGAATCTGATCGAGGAATGTATGGAAGGCCGGGTGCGGCCGGAGATGTTTCTGATGAAGATCATATTTACGGCTCTCACTTTGGGTGCAGGTTATAAAGGCGGTGAGATTGTACCGTCCTTCTGTATCGGCGGCACCTTCGGCTGTCTGTTTGGTACGTTGGTGGGATTCTCGCCTGCGCTCTGTACAGGAGCAGGTATGGCGGCAGTGTTTTGCAGTGTGACCAATTGCCCGATTTCTTCCCTGCTGATCTGTTTTGAATTGTTTGGCTATGAAGGGATGCCTTACTTTTTGCTGACGATTGCATTCAGCTACTTGTTTTCCGGCTATTTTGGCCTGTATAGTACCCAGAAGATCATGTATTCTAAGTATAAGACCAAGTTTATTGACAGGAAGGCGGAGTAATGAACATAGTCCTTTTATCCGGCGGCTCGGGCAAGCGTCTGTGGCCTCTTTCCAATGACACACGTTCCAAACAGTTTATTAAGATTTTTAAGACCGCCGCGGGGGATTATGAGTCCATGGTGCAGCGGGTCTACCGTCAGATCCTTTCGGTAGATTCTTCTGCCACGGTCACGATTGCCACTTCCAAATCTCAGGTGTCGGCGATCCATAACCAGCTGGGAACAGACGTGGGTATCAGTGTGGAGCCTTGCAGGCGGGATACCTTTCCTGCCATCGCGCTCGCGGCGGCTTATCTCCATGACGTACAGGGTGTTGCGGAGACGGAGCCGGTGGTGGTTTGTCCGGTGGATCCCTATGTGGAGCAGGATTATTTCGAGGCGATCAAGATTCTTGGAGAGCGCGTGGCACACAGTGAGGCCAATCTGATTCTTATGGGCATTGAGCCCACCTATCCCAGTGCAAAGTACGGTTATATTATTCCGGAAGATAAGGAGGCGGTCAGCCGTGTGTCCCGGTTCAAGGAAAAACCGGACGAGGAGACGGCCCGCGACTACATCAGCAAGGGGGCCCTCTGGAACGGCGGCGTGTTTGCGTTCCGCCTGTCCTATGTGTTGACGCGCGCCCATAAATTGATTGATTTTAAGGACTATCAGGATCTTTTTAATAAATATGACACTTTGCAAAAGATCAGCTTTGACTATGCCGTGGTAGAGCATGAACCGCACATTGAGGTGATGCGCTTTGGCGGTATGTGGAAGGATATGGGAACCTGGAATACGTTGACGGAGGGGATGGAGAGTTCCACCATCGGCAAGGCGATCCTGAATGAGACCTGTGAAAATGTACATGTGGTGAATGAGTTGGATGTGCCCGTGCTGTGTATGGGTTTGAAGGACATGGTGGTTTCCGCAAGCCCTGAGGGAATTCTTGTATCGGATAAGGAACAGTCGAGTTACATTAAGCCCTTTGTAGACGCTATTGATCAGCAGATCATGTTTGCGGAAAAATCCTGGGGTAGTTTTCGTGTCATAGATATCGAAGAAGGCAGTATGACCATCAAGGTGACCCTGAATGCAGGGCATAAGATGAATTATCACAGCCATGAACACCGCGATGAGGTCTGGACGGTGATCGAGGGAGAAGGCCGTACCATCATAGACGGTGTGGAAAGCAAGGTCAGGGCGGGGGACGTGGTCAGTATGGCGGCAGGGACACCCCACACGATCATTGCCGATACGGACCTGCAGGTGATCGAGGTGCAGCTGGGACAGGAGATCAGCGTGGGGGATAAGAAGAAGCTGGAGGAGTGAAGTGCATACCGCCTTCAGCTTTTGAAAATTAGGAGAAACATATGAATATTTTTAATATTATTGTTGGATGTTCCAATATAATTGCATGCATCATTTCTATTATTTCTTTGATCAAGGTAAGTCAGATAAATAAAAAGGTAAATAGTGATAATAGAAGCCAGAAAGTAAATATAAAAAGAGACAACAAAAAAGATGTTACGCAGATAATAGGTAGCAATAATGATGTTAAATAAAAGCGGGATAAGGCAAACTGTTAATATCAGAGGAGACAATAATGGCAATATATACCAGACAGTTACGATCAATGGTCTGGAAATTAAGAATTCTCTTCCTCGCCTGCTCCCACCAGTTGAGACATATACAGGACATGAGAATGAATTAAAAGAGGTGTATGATAATTTTTCAAATGGAAAAGATGTCATTATTCTCACTGGCCTGGGAGG
>CAZUZZ010000068.1:0-7756 GCA_964625055.1 uncultured Bacteroides sp.
CGAGCACCTGCGCCTCCGCCGCCACCTCCTCATTGGAGGATCTCACCTCTATACCGAACTCTTTCTGTACTTTCTCCAAAGTCTCTTTCGTCTTGGCGCTGCCAAGGATATCCTCTTTCGCCACAATATCCTCATGTAACATACCGCCGATGATCGCCCGCGCCATATTCCCCAGTCCGATAAATCCAATTTTCATTTATTTTCTTCTCCCTTTCAATAATATCGCCCGTTATTTGCTTATTAAATCCGGATTTAATTCCATTTTCTCTGCCTGTGGGCCTCATATAATAAGACAGAAGAAGCCACCGCCGCATTCAATGATTCTACCTGCCCCTCCATGGGAATCCGGATCAAAGTGTCCGCGCAGGACGCCGTCTCCTCCCGCAGTCCCTTCGCCTCATTGCCGATCAGGAAAGCCGTACTCGCCCGATAATCAAAAGTCTCGTAAAAAACCTTGCCGTCAAGATGGGCGGCGTACACACGGACGCCTTTTTCCTGCAACACTTTTATAATAGAAGAAACATCCTCAACGCACAGAAACGGGACCCGGTAAACGGAGCCCATCGTAGAGCGGATCGTTTTGGGATTATAGACATCCACTGTCTGACGGCTCATGATAACGCCGTCGGCTCCCGCCGCTTCCGCCGTCCGAAAGACAGTGCCCAGATTTCCCGGATCCTGAATGTCTTCCAGTATAATAAATAACGCACGCTCTTTTATTTTCTCTTCCAGTATCTCTTCCAATTCATAGTGGAACTGCCTGACCAGACACAGAATTCCCTGGGGCGTCATGGTATCTGACATCTTCGCAAAGACCTCGTCCGCCACCAGCTCATAAGTGAGATCCGCCAGCTTCTCTCCGCACCGCTCAAGTATCTCCCGCTCGGCGCTCTGCGCTATATAGATACCACAGATACGCTCCGCCGGCGCCTCCATAAACATCTTTATGCCTTCCACAACAAAGACATCCCTTTTATTCCGCTCCTTCCCTTTCCGGGAAAGGGCCGCAACTTCTTTCACTGTCCTGTTACTGAGACTCGTAATCATCTAAACCTCCCGATCCTTAGCGGCCTTCTTATAGCGGAAAATCCTGGATGGTCTGTGCCCGGCATTGGATGTCATCTTGCCCGTATCCTCCAGTTTCTCGGAAATCGTACGCCGAAACGCTGCCGGAAGGAGCTTTTTAGAAAGAATCAGCTCATACACCTCCTGCAGTTCGCTGATGGTAAACTCCGGCGGCATCATATGAAAAACGATATCCGTATAGTTGATCTTTCCCCGAAGCCGTTTGAGCGCCTCGTCAATGATCTGATTATGATCGAAAGCAAGTTCCATCCCGGCGATATCCTCAATGTCAAACCATTCGGCCCCCTTAATCTTTGTCCGGCTGATATCAACGAGAGAGATATAGGCACAGCTGACGATCCGCATCCGCGGGTCACGGTCCACGCTGCCAAAGGTGTAAAGCTGCTCGCTGTAAATGTCGGTAAGTCCCGTCTTCTCCGCAAGCACCCGCTTCAGCGTGTCTTCAAAGATCTCCTTCTCTCCAACAAAACCGCCCGGCAGGCTGTAACAATCCTTATAGGGATATTGCTGCCGTTTCACCAACAGGATCTTTAAGGACTGCCTGTCCAGTTTCCGATAATTATCCGTCGTATCCTTTGCCACGCCGATTACAATGGCATCAACTGTGATCGAGATGGAGGCATACTGCTCCGGACGATATTGCTTTAAAAATTCCTGTTCGCCCTCGTCTATTGGCCTGTTTTTGCCGCCCATACACTTTCCCCTCCATTCTATTGCTATTATACTTCCTATTCCATGCTTTGACAAATGCAATCACAATTCTAAAAAGGGCTCCGGAGCCGCACTAAAGTGTAAACTTTGGCATCAGCTGCAGTTTAAACATATTCTTCTCATGCAGTCTGTCAATCTTCTCTTTGACTGCTTTGTCCTCGATTTCTCCGGTACGGATGTATCTGTCCAGCATTTCATAAGAAAACCCCAGATTATCCTCATCGCTTTTGCCGCAAAGTCCGTCGGAAGGCACTTTTTCGATCAGATCCTCCGGCAGTCCCGCCGCTCTGCCGACCTGCTTTACTTCCTTTACTGTCAGATCAGATAAAGGACTGAAATCTCCCGCGCTGTCCCCGTAGCGTGTCGAATATCCGACCCAGTCCTCCGAGAGATTACAGGTATTGACCACCCGGCCGTTTTTCGACTGTGAAACGGCATATAGAACCGCCATGCGAAGGCGTGGCTGTAGATTGACTGTCGCCTGCCCGCTCATGCCCTCCGTCAGCACGGACTGCACACCCTGCGTTACCGCATCGACAACCGGAGCGATATTGACCGTGACTGCCGTAATCCCCAGAAATTCCACCAGCTTTTGCGCCATATCAATATCAGGCTGTTTCCCGTTTGGCATGAGAACACCGATCACCCGTTCCTTACCGAGCGCCTCGACGCAGAGGGCCGCCGCAACGGAACTGTCTTTGCCTCCCGAAATACCGACGATGCAGCTGCATCCTTTCCCGTTTTCTTCAAAAAAATCCCTGATCCATGCCACACATCTGTCTTTTACTTCCTGTGCATTAAATTCTTTCATACCCGCACCCCTTTCTCTTAAAATGCGCCGCCATGCAGTCTGCCCCGTATCTCCTGTAAGGTCTGCTCCCTTGTCAGAACGCCGTCCTTAAACACCGTCTGCAAAAGATTGTCACCGGAAGCTGCCTCCTGCCAGTCTAACCCGTCCCGATACTGCAGCCTGCCGTCTTCTTCAAATACCACACAGCAGCCCTTCTGGCTCTTCTTGAATCCGCCGTCCTTCGGATTTTTGAAGATTGGATACGGTGTTCCATCTATCTCACAGTAAGTCGCTTTGATACAGGAACTGAAGGTATCCCGCGTAAAAGGCTTTAAAACGCCGTTTTCCTCAATACATTGAAAGGAAAAAGAGCCCACGCCGAGCGCCACATTGGAACAGGCAAAGCCATGCTCCATCAGGATCCGGTAAATCTGTTCGCAGCGCTGTACTGTAATGGAATCCCCATAAATCGCCTTCACATGAGGATCTAACACTTTATACCCCTTGCTGTTCACTGTCCCGCCAAATTCATCCCACAGCTTAAAGACCGTCCTGGTAACCACTTCCACGCAATCACCGGAATCCCCGCGCATCAGCATACAGCCGTTGTGGGCCATGATCTCTTCTTTTAACTGTGGCAATATCGTATCGATCACATTCCAATAATCATAGGAATCCAGCACCACCGAAAAGCTTGTATTCGGATAGATCTCGGTAAGCAGCCTGCGAAGCAGCGTGATCTCATCGCCATCCACCGCATAATTGCTGCACATGACCGCGTGTTCCGTACTGGGGCTGCCAAAAGCAACCGGCTCCTTCGTACAGTCACAGCTATACATCTGTTCCAGATAAGGAATCACCGGAACGGTCGCCGTATTCAAGAAAGACAGACACCAGCCCGCACCCGCCTTGACCGCCGACTCCGTACATTCCTCCCCTCTGAAATCGAAGGCTCCCAGCGCCTTTGCCCTGTCTATCGTATCATCGCAGGTGAGCGCATAGTATCGATTCACGATCTCCCGGTAGGTAAAGCCCACCGTAGCGGCAAGCATAGGATGCCAGCTTTCCGCAGAGATCAGACTCTCCAGAGCCTGCGGCAGCCAGGCGAAATCCGGATGGGTATTCGTGATACCAAACATCGGCACATGAACAGGAACCCGTGTACCCTCAGGCAGTGCCACGATTTCTATAGGCAGATAACCCAGTCTGTGGAGCTTCTCAATTTTTTCAATGCCATACACTTTCTGTCCCAGCGTATGATCCAGTACCCGTTTATACTCGGCAATGACTTCCTCGAAAGGTCTCTCAAAGAACTCCTTGTTAAAATAATCGATCAGGTATGTTTTGATCAGTCCCTGTAACCCGAACATGACCACTTTATCCCACCGGTCGATCCTGCTCATTCGCGGTGTAAAATAAGAAACCGACTTTGTCATTTTCTGCGGAAGCATCTCCGCGTGTACCGCCTTATAATAATCGATCAGCAGCATCGGATTTGTTCTATTCATAATCAAACACCTCTATCCTCTCATCTTTTTTTGTAAAAATACTGTTGGTGGTAAACACCTTTTTGATCAGTCCGCTTGTTAAGACTTCTCCCTCCAGTATGGTGTTCTCACAGTGGGAAATATAAAGATAAATCTCTTTTGCGCCAAGCTCCTTGAGCTTTTGGGCGCTGAAATAAAAAGTGCCGCCTCTGCTGGAAATATCGTCCATGATCAAAACCTTTCTGTCCCGGATACAGTCTGTCATGCCGGAAACAGTCAGCCCCTTGATATCACCGGTCTCCCAGTCCCGATTCTTGATCCCGAATGCATAAGGGAGTCGGAACATCCCGGAATAACGTTTGCACGCCCCCTCATCAGGATAAAACATCGTCAGGTTCTCTACGCCGCCGATCCTGTCAATGGCCTTCCGGACAAAAGTCTCCGGAGTCTTCACGTGGATCCTGTCGATCAGCGCCTCACTGACTGAAGAATGAGGATCCAGAACTGTCACGGATGCAAACGCCAGCCAATTGATGACCTGTGCAAAATATTTCAGGGTAAACACATCCTCTTCCGTTTTCACGCGGTCCTGACGAGCATTGGGGATATAAGGCATTTCAAGAGCCAGCTCCGTGATTCCATGAGCCCGGAGATGTCCCGCCAGATAGATCAGCGTTACCAGTTCCTCATTGTTTTCAAACAGCCAAGTGATCACCGCCTTCTGTTTTTTCTCCCCGCATTCTCCCGGAATCTTTTCTTTTAATAAAAGTGTTCCGTCCGGAAATTTATTGACACATACGTCATTTTTATTAATTCGGATCATCGTGCTCCCTCCACTTCTATCTGACACATCTCCATGGTCTTCAATGCCGCCTCGTGAGTCTCCGGCGTGACCCCGGCACAACAGTCCGCATGAACCGTAATTTTTGCCTCCGGGAAATTCGCTTTCAACAGCAGTACATTAGAAACGACACATATGTCAGTACAAAGGCCAATACATTCGATCTCCATCTCTTCCTGTCCACCGGCTTTACGGATCTCCTCCGCTAACTGTGTGGAACCGAAGGTTCCTTTTTCCATCGCGGTATACGTTTTCGCAGCCAATGCTTTCCGGATCCTTTCGTTCAACAGCCAGCCGTCCGTCCCTTTGATACAGTGTGCGACCGGCAGTTTCTTTCCTTCCGCCGTATCCAGATAATCGCTCTGGTGAGTGTCCAGCGTCACATAAATTGCGCCCTCAAACTTTTCGATCAGGGCTGCCGCCTTTTCCACGATGGCCTGCGCCTCCTGCGTACCCAATGCTCCATTAATAAAATCATTCTGCATATCCACAACCACTAAAATTTTTTTCATTTCTTCTTCCTCCTTCTTATTTTTTACTTTTGTTATTATTCATTTGTTATTAACAATAATATATTAACAAGAGCGCTATGTCAATAGGAATTTTCATTTTTTTACATTTTTTAATTTCCCTTGCATCCCTACGCATAAAAAATCCCCGCAGATTGTATCATCTGCGGGGAAAATCCTTACCCTATATTTCTGCGAACTCGCAAACCCACGCCTCTGCGCCTATAAAATCTTCGACATCTCAAAGGCATAATCCGGAATCCCTTTCTGCATATTCAGGGCCTCCTCAATATCAAAATCCAGGAAATCGCCGTGCTGGTATCCTACCACACGGTTTGTCTTGCCTTCACATAAAATATCAGCCGCATAACAGCCCATGATAGAAGCATAGTACCGATCCTTACAGGTAGGGGAACCGCCACGCTGCATATAGCCCAGAATGGTAGCTCTGGTCTCAATACCTGTAGCCGCCTCAATTCGTCTCGCCATGGAGGTGGAATGCCCGATGCCCTCCGCATTAATGATCAAATGATGGGTCTTGCCACGCTTTCTGCTGGCAATAATATTATTGATGATCTGCTGTTCATTGTAATCGTATTTCTCCGGGATCAGAATATCCTCCGCGCCATTGGAGATGCCGCACCAGAGCGCGATATATCCTGCATTTCTGCCCATAACCTCGATGATACTGCAGCGCTCGTGGGAGGAAGAGGTATCTCTTATCTTATCGATCGCCTGCATGGCTGTGTTGATCGCCGTGTCAAAACCGATCGTATATTCCGTACACGCGATATCCAGATCAATGGTGCCCGGAATACCTATGGTATTGATCCCATGCTGAGACAACGCCTGTGCGCCGCGGTAGGAGCCGTCACCGCCGATGACCACCAGACCGTCGATCCCGTGCTTATGACAGATATCCGCGCCTTTCTGCTGCCCCTCTTCCGTGCGGAACTCATGACAGCGCGCCGTGCCGAGGATCGTACCGCCCCGCTGGATCGTATCCGCTACGGTCCACTTCTCCATATCGATGATCTCTTCGTTTAAAAGACCCTGATAGCCTCTTTTAATACCCTTGACCTTAACGCCGTTAGCAATGCCCTTTCTGACCACTGCACGGATCGCCGCATTCATGCCCGGCGCATCGCCGCCGCTGGTCAACACACCGATTGTTTTGATCTGCTTCGCCATACCCGATAACCATACCTTTCTGCCCTGACAGACGCTTATTACTCACTCTACCATTATTTTACTCTATCACCAAAGGATTTTCAAGAGCGTACTACACCACTTTTACATTCCCTTCTCCAAATGCCGTCTCCAGTTTCTCGATCAGATCTTCCCTCGCCGCCACGTTCCAGTTTGACGGCAGAGGGTTCATGGCCTTCGGATTTTCCACATAGATCACCACGTTATCCTTCCCCTCCACCTCACGCAGCATGGCAAAGAGCTCCTCCTTCTTCGACTCGTAAACTTCTTTGGTTGGAAACTTGATCCACAGCTTTCTGGGAACCTGCTCAAAGGGAGTGATCTGTTCACAGATCAGCTTGCCGTCCTTCTCCTCCTCCAGAGATACACGACCTCTGATAAAGACCTTGCTGTCCTCCAGGATGGAATTGCCGTACCGTTCATAATCTCTGGGGAAGACGATCACCTCCACGGTACCCACCAGATCCTCCACCTGCAAAAAGGCCATCACCTTCTCATTTTTGGTGTATTTGATCTTCTTCTCCGTGATCATACCGCCGATGGTAACCTTCGCCCCATCCTCCACACGGATCTCGTCAGCCTCCTCATTCCATGTAAAATCTGCCGTGGTGTTGGTGATATTCTTTTTCCAGAGCTCCTGATATTCCTCCAGCGGATGTCCGCTGATGTAGATGCCCAGCACTTCTTTCTCGAATGCCAGCTTCATCTCCTTGGAGTACTCTCCCACATCGGGCAGGCTCACACGGTAATCCACCTTCTCCTCCTCGTCCGCCAGATCAAAGAGGGAAATCTGTCCCGCCATATTATTCTTTCGATCCTGCTGGATACCGTCTATCACCTGAATGTACACGCTGAGAAGCTGCTTGCGCGTGCCGCCCAGACTGTCCATGGCTCCCGCCTTGATAAAATGCTCCACCACGCGCTTGTTCATGTCACGATCTGTCACGCGTGTCACAAAATCGCCCAGATTCTGATAGGGACCTCTGGCCTCGCGCTCCTCTACCACCGCATCAATGACAGGCCGGCCCACACTCTTGATCGCAGAGAGAGCATAGCGGATCTGACCGTCCGACACGGAGAATCCGTTTTCTCCCACATTGATATCCGGCGGCAGGATCTGGAT
>CAZUZZ010000069.1:0-7655 GCA_964625055.1 uncultured Bacteroides sp.
ACTTGACATTCGCTCCACGGAAAACCTGCCACGTGGGCAGCAACCTCACGCTTCACAGCTATCATGCCACAGCACAAATTAGTATATATGAAGTTTTTGGTAAATGCAAGAAAAAAGTGCAAAAGAAATTGTTTTTTTTGGGATACAATGTTATACTGGTCGGGTATGGCAGACGCAGATGTTACACAAGCTCTTCGTCCCTGCACAAACTCACGCCCACTTCGCTTCGCGAACTCGGCGCTCAGACAGTGCTTCGGGACAGCAGAGTTTATGTACCATCTGCGCAACGACCATATTTCAACATTATAATAATGATATCATAAGGACAGGTAAAAACAATATGTGGCTGGCAGATAAATGGACCGATTATGAAGTATTGGATTGCTCAAAAGGAGAAAAGCTGGAACGCTGGGGCGAATACCTCTTAGTGCGTCCGGATCCTCAGGTCATCTGGGACACTCCCAGAACGGACGGGCGCTGGAAGAAGAAAAACGGCCACTACCACCGCAGCTCCAAGGGCGGCGGCGAGTGGGAATTTTTTCATCTGCCCCAAGAGTGGAGCATCGAATACCGCTCACTCACCTTCCGGCTGAAGCCTTTCAGCTTTAAACATACCGGCCTTTTCCCCGAACAGGCCGTGAACTGGGACTGGTTTTCTTCTATTATAAAAGATGCACGGACAAAAGCGCCGGACAAGCCATTCAAGGTCTTAAACCTCTTCGCCTACACGGGCGGCGCGTCGCTTGCCGCTGCAGCCGCGGGCGCTTCCGTGACCCACGTGGATGCCTCCAAAGGCATGGTGTCCTGGGCGAAAGAAAACGCCATCGCCTCCGGCCTCTCGGACGCTCCCATCCGCTGGCTGGTAGATGACTGCGTAAAATTTGTGGAACGTGAGATCCGCCGGGGAAACACCTACGACGGCATCATCATGGATCCGCCCTCCTACGGGCGCGGTCCGAAGGGCGAGATCTGGAAGATCGAGGAGAGCATTTTCCCCTTTATCTGCCTGGCCGCAAAGCTGCTGTCAAAGGATGCCCGGTTTTTCCTGGTAAACTCCTACACTACCGGGCTACAGCCCGCCGTGCTCACCTACATGATCCACACGGCCCTTGTGCCGCAGTTTGGCGGTCATGTGGAGTCCTCGGAGATTGGACTTCCCGTCACTACGAGCGGTCTGGTGCTGCCCTGCGGTGCCTCCGGCAGATGGTTTACATAATGCCGCCCAGCCGTGCGATCCCATACAGGATAAGCAGATGTACCGGATAGAAACCATAATAAAGGGGCTTCGGAAGCTGTTTCCCTCTCTCCCCGTTGTACAAGGCAATCGGGAAAAAGGCGAAGAGCCCGTACATCTCCCGCAGGGAAAAACGAAACAGATAGGCCACTGTAAAACTGTCTGCATAGCGGATACAGTTTGCACTCCACATACCAAAGAACATGACAAAGCCCGCCGAGAGAAACTGCGCCGGCAGTTCTTTATCTCTGGTCAGATAAAAAACAAAGATAAGAAGTATCCCCATATATCGATAGTCGGCAGAAAAAAGAAAGGCCACGCCGCAGCCTGCGAGCAATACCACAAAACGGGTGATCTGAAAAGGAATCCCACGGTACTTCCCCAGCTGCTCCCACAGAGTCAATACCAGCACTCCCAGAAACAGCGTCCAGTAGATGTTCTGTCCCGTCCAATCCATGAGTTCCCCCGAAAAAGCCAGATCAAACGGAATCTCCGACAGCAGGGCAAACACCGCAAGCCGCAGTAAATACCGCGTTCTGCTTCTGGTATGGAGAAAACCCTCCACGATAAGAAACGCAAAGAGCACGAAGGAAATCCGCCCCACAGCTCTCCCCATACGGTAGACTTTTGCGATCTTTGGGTCCCATACCCCGTTCACGGGATGCAGCATCATATAATTGTAAACAAGGATCGCAAAGAAATGATCCGTAAACATAGTGAAACAGGCGATGTTTTTTAACACAGCGCCTGTTAGTGTAAATCTGTTTTTCTGTATGCTACCCATCGTCTCCTACGCCATTGCATCCACACTTCCGCCTACCAGCTCTGCCGCCGACTGTCCGACTTCTGCGGAAACCGGAATATCCACGCCCTGAAGTTCCAGAGAAACCGCGGGATTCACAGCCTGCTGCGCGATCTGCTGTGCCGCTTGTTGTACGCCAGCCTTCTCCCTCTCCAGCTTGTTAAACATAGCCTTGAGGTACTTCATATCCGCTTCCACAATATCTTTCATTTCGTCAGAGCGATGTTTCTTACGGAGATTATCCACCTGATCAGGCGTCATCTCCTGTTCCGTGGCGCCCATATATTCCTTCATCAGATCATTGGCCCCGCCGGTCTGCTCCATCTCCTGCATGAGTTTCTCGTATTCCTCCATGAGCTCCTCAAGCTTTTCCATCTCATCCTCGGTCGCATTTTCCATGGCTTCCTCGAGTTTCTTTACCTGCTCCTCATCATCCGAAGCGGAACCTCCCTCGACGAGCCCCTTTCCTGTAGCCGCAGCCTTCTCCTCTTCCTCCAGATGCTTCTTTTTCCTGCGGGCGATCCGCTCCATCTTTCTGGCATGGATGATGGCGTGACGAAGATCCGTCTCATCATATTTGCCGCTCATCTGCTTGCGCAGAAGGGAAACCACCTCTTCCCGCGCCTTGGTTATCACTCTGCGCGCTCCCGTGGAGGTGTTATTCATTGTAATCTGCCTTGAAATCTTCTTATAATTATAGTTTAACTTCTTCTTTTTAGTAGATTTGGCCTTTTGAATCCTGATGGCGCTCATCGTTTTGTTCGCCGCCAGACTGCCGCACTCATTCTTAATATCCTGCTTCGTCCTCTTTGTATAGGGATCCGACGACGCAGCCGCAGGCGTAGTAGTCACTTCCATGCCCATACCTAATCCTCCTTGATTGCTGTCAAACCGGTAACTCCGTTTACCATAGACTTCCATATATTATATATAGTATATCGACTCGTCCGTCCCTAATGTTTAGGCCTCTTTACAGCTTCCGCATCCAACTTCTTCTCCGAAAAATGAAAATAGATAGAAGCAGTCTGACCGCTTCCTCCAGAGACAGGATAAAATACACCTGTGGGATCGGGAGCCGCCATACAAAGGCCGCCAAAAGCCCCAGGGGAACACCGAACAGCCATGTGCCGATCAGATCGATCCACATCACATAGCGGGTCATCCCCCCGCTCCTGATGATGCCGCCGCCCAGGATCATATTCTGTACCTTAATAGGAGAGATTATGGCGAAAACAGCTAAAATCTGATAAGCCGTACTCTGAACCGACAATTCCACATTATAGATGGAAACATAAGACCGCCCCACAACAAGCAATAAAAGAGAGAGGAGCAGTGATCCTGCCGCACCGCATCCCATAAGCCGCTTGCCATCCCGGTAAGCCGTTTCATAATCCTCCTTCCCCAAATGTCTGCCGATCATGATGCCCGCCGCCTGGGCCACACCACTGAGCAGCCCGATCATCAATCCCTGCACCGGCCCCGTCATGGTCATCGCCGCACAGGGTTCTGTCCCCAAATGCCCATAAATACTCCCATACACATTTTCGCCCAGACTCCACATAAACTCACAGATCAGAATCGGTGAAAGAATACCCAGATACTGCCGCCAGATATCCTTTGGCAGCGAAAGGCCGGGCCGATGGATCATGCTTTTGCAGGAAAAGCAAAAGCAAACCGTCGTCAGGACAAAGGAGGCCGTCTGCGCGATCACGCTGGCAAGCGCGGCTCCCCGCACACCCATGGCCGAAAAGCCACCGTGCCCGAAGATAAAGAGATAATTCAGGCCTGTATTCAGGAGCACCGAGAAAAAGCTTGCCTCCAGCGGCATGGTTGCTTTTCCGATGCAGCGCAAAAACACTGCCATTATAGTAGACATTGCGGCCGGCAGGAAGGAAAGTGCGTACACCCACAGATAAACCGAAGCCTGTACTCTCACCGCTTCATCTTCCGTATACATCGTCATGATCCTGTAGGGGAAGATACAGCACACCGTCATAAAGCCTGCTGCCAGTAAAAGACTCAAAAACAGATTCAGGTAAAAACCCCGCTCCATCCCCTTCTCATCCTTTGCCCCCACATACTGCGCTACCATAATGCCCGCCGCCGCTGCCACCGCACCCAGCACTACCGTATAAAGGGATACAAATCTCCCTCCCAGTCCAATCCCTGTAATGCTCTCGCTGCCAAGCTGTCCGATCATGATCTGATCCACCACTCCGAAGGAAGACTGCAAAAGTGCCTGCAGAGTCACCGGCAGCGCTATGCCCACTAAATCTTTCCGAAATTGTTTTACTTCGTTTCCCATGTCTCCCCCTATGTCAAAGTTTTTTCACACTATCCCGAATCACCATCTGTACAGGAAGTACCTCCCGTATTTCTCCCTCCCTGTTCTCTCTGAGTCTCTGCAGTGCACACACCGCCATCTCCGCACGTTTCGCCGCATCCTGCTTTATCGTGGTCAGGCGGGGAAAACAGGTTTCACAGAGAGCATTGTCGTCGAAACCCACCACGGACATCTCCCTCGGCACTGAGATTCCCTGTTCCTGCAGAAAATGGATCAGCTCCGCGGCGTAGACATCCGACACGGCAAAGGCCGCCGTACAGTTTCGGATCCTTCGCAGGTTCTCTTTATAAAAATCGAGACGCTCTGCCCTTCGCATAGGTACCTGCAAAAACACGGTCTCTCCATTTAGAAACCCTGCCCGAAATCCCTCCATTCTCTCCCGATCCATACAGATATCATTGTCCGAGATGAGAAGAGCCTTCCTGTGTCCCATTCTTCGCAGATACTCTCCCGCCTGGCGTCCGCCGTCAAAGTTATCAATCGTCAAGTTGCAGATTTTTTCGTCCTCCTCAAAAAAGCCGTCATAAACTACAAAGGGGATGTGCATCTTCTCCCGCAGCTTCCGATAATCACTCTCACAAAAACCCAAGAGCACCAGTCCCTCCATATTCCACATGGAAGCGAAACGCTCCACCTCGCTCCAGCTCTTCGCAGTCTTTACCATCATAAAATAATCCGTCTGTTCCAGTGCAGATAATAAAGCATTCAGAGATGCCGCAACGAAGGCATCTTCCAGCGCCTTGCCCTCATACTTCTCATGATCGTTCACCACTACGCCGATAATACGCGAAGAGTTCTGCGCCAGCAATATTCCCGCCATACTGGGAATATAACGCCGCTCTTCCAGAAGTTCCTGCACCCTCTTCACCGTCTCGTCCGATATTTTTTTCGTCTTGCCATGGATCACATTGGATACTGTGGCGGTACTCAGCCCCAGTTCCTCCGCGATATCCACAATTCTCACCCGCTCTGCCATATGCTCTTTTTCTCCTCCAAATAAATTGTAATCACAGCACAGCGTAAATTCAATAGGTTAAACGCGTAACCCATTCCAAAAAAAGAAGCGCATACGAGGACAATTTTTAGACAGATTGCCCTACGCTGCGCCTATTATTTCTTCTATTATTGTTATTGCTATTCCGCTTTATCCTTCCGTCTGCTCTCCCAGCTCTTCGCCCCCGCTTCCACCTCTTTTCGTCTTTCTTCCGGTATCCACCTTAAAAGAGCGTCATTGAGTGCTTTTCTATCCAATGGCTTGGTGATGAAATCCTGAAAGCCCTTTTCCAAAAACATTTCCCTGACTCCTTCCATCGCATTAGCCGTCAGGGCAACGATCACCGGCAGGCTGCCGTTTTCTCCGCATTCGCTTCGAATGATCTGTACCGCCTCGATTCCATCCATCTCAGGCATCATGTGATCCATGAATATCATATCATAGCGCGTCTGCCGAACTTTGTCTATGGATTCCTGCCCGCTTCCCGCCTCATCTATGATGAAGCCATAAGAGCGCAGAAAACCTCTCGCCACCTTCCTGTTGACCATATTATCATCCACCACAAGCACGCGGTAATCCTCCGCCAAAAAGGCCGTGATCTCTTCCTCTTTCCGGCTCTCCGCCTTTGGCACCTCGGACAGGGGCCTTCGATCCACGATCCGCTGGGGAATCTCCAGAATAAAGGTGGTGCCTTTCCCGTAAATGCTCTCTACCCGGATCGTACCCTTCATAAGCTCCACCAAACGTCTGCTGATGGAAAGTCCCAGTCCGGTTCCCTCTACACTGCGGTTTTTCTTCGCGTCCACCTGCCTGAAATTTTCAAATATCCGCTCCAGATCCTCCTCTTTGATGCCGCAGCCGGTATCCTCCACCCGGAGCAGAAGCCGTTCCGTATTTGCTTCCTCTCCCGGCACACCGCCGATAGAAAGCTTCACATAACCTTCTTTCGTAAATTTCAGTCCATTGTTCAGAAGATTGATCAAAATCTGTCTGATCCTGCCCTCGTCACCATAATACTGGCAGGGAATAGACATATCATACTCACACTTCAGCAAGATCCCCCTCTGTGAAGCCGCACCATCCATCATGTTGATCACTTCATCAACCACCGTTTTAAGATGATATTCGGCATTCACCAGCTCCATCCTGCCTGCCTCCACCTTGGACAGATCCAAAATATCATTGATGAGCGCCAGAAGATTTCTGGAGGCTGACCTGATATCGCAGGCATAACTATATACCTTCCTCCCCCGACTCTCCTCCATAATGATATCGCTTAATCCAATGATGGCATTCATGGGCGTGCGGATCTCGTGGGACATATTGGCCAGAAAATCGCTCTTGGCCTCATTGGCCTGCTCCGCCTGTATCCTGACTCGTTTGATCTCCTCGATATGATTCCGCATCTCCGTCATATCCAAGATCAGAAGCACATAACCCTTGTTTTCCCCGAACCGATCCGGAATCTGCTTGGTATGGCTCTGATAAAAACGATCATTGATATAAAATTCGCTCTGCTCGTCCTCCAATATATTCTCCGGCAAATGCTGTATCTCTCCGACATACCTGCCCACCGAGCGGGCGCTCAATTCCGTGAAAATACCTGCCGCCGCCGGATTATAGCTGACCACACGCCCCTTTTCATCCAGAGCGATCATACCATCGCTCATACTGTTGATCAGTGTTCTTGACGCCAGACTGCCAAAATCATAAACTCTTCTGCTCCATATGAGAATCACCACAAAAGAGAGCACTAACCCCAAAACTGCCGGCGTAAAGTCATAAGTTTTTGTCAGCTTCGTAGAATAGGAAAAAAGCGCTATCACCGGTAGATTCATAAGCAGCAGAATCAAACCGTATTTCCGGTCCACAGCGTGCTCATCTTTCCTGATACAGGCACGGACCAGCGCATACAGAGCCATTGCATAAGGAATGATCGTCCCAAACACCATAAAGACTCTATAAGCCGGACCATACTCAATGCTCAGATAGGAGTGTCCCCCCTCCATCTGTATCCACTTTAAGCTTTTGTAATACAGCGGATGCCTGTCACAGGTTAAGATCAATACCAAGACGCCGATATCCAGGATACCCAAAAGCTTTAATGCCTTGAGAGGCACATCTTCCAGACAGTAAATGAACATAAAATAACAGTAGCAGAGCGGAATCGCAAGCGATCCCAGATACTGCATTTTTACCGCTACGATCGCCGCTTCCATGGTGGGAGCTGTCAGCTCCAGCAGATATCCCATATTTTGTATCAGAGATCCCACCAGAAAGT
>CAZUZZ010000070.1:0-7641 GCA_964625055.1 uncultured Bacteroides sp.
CAAACATCCATCCTCCTTTTGCCTTCTGTTCTTATGACTTCCTATTATTATGAGTGATCATATCAGAAAAGAACTGTGTAAGTATTATCTTATAATGAATCGGGAGGATTGACAAGGGAGAAAAGAGATTATTTGCGGGGTGGCTTGCGAAGAGGACGCGAAGATGGTATTCTTTTTTCAGAGGAAACAGTATGGCAAACAGAATGATCGAGACGAATTTCATAGAGGAAGATATTAAGATTGAGGGATCTCTGCGGCCTCAAAGACTTAGTGACTATATTGGTCAAGAGAAAGTGAAGGACAATCTCAAGATCTACATTGAGGCGGCGAAACAGCGCGGCGACGCGTTGGATCATGTCCTTTTTTACGGACCGCCCGGACTTGGCAAGACGACCCTCGCCGGTATCATCGCAAATGAGATGGGAGTACACATGAAGGTCACCAGCGGCCCGGCCATCGAGAAGCCGGGAGAGATGGCGGCGATCTTGAACAATCTGCAGGAGGGAGATCTTCTCTTTGTGGACGAGATTCACAGGCTGAACCGCCAGGTGGAGGAGGTTTTGTATCCCGCCATGGAGGATTATGCCATTGATATCATGATTGGCAAGGGGGCTACGGCCCGGTCTATCCGTCTTGACCTGCCGCATTTTACTCTGGTGGGAGCCACCACCAGGGCGGGGCTTCTCACAGCGCCCCTGCGGGACCGCTTCGGCATGATCCACCGGCTGGAATTTTATACCGTAGAGGAACTCACGGTCATCATAAGGCAGTCGGCTGGGAAACTGGGAGTGGAGATCGACGAGAAGGGCGCTGTGGAGCTGGCGAGAAGAAGCCGCGGGACGCCCCGGCTGGCTAATCGTATTTTGAAGCGTGTGCGGGACTTCGCTCAGGTAAAGTATGACGGAGCGATCACGGAGGAGGTAGCACGGACGGCACTGGATCTGATGGATGTGGACCGGCTGGGCTTAGACCATGTGGATCGCAACATTCTGGGCACCATGATAGAAAAGTTTAAGGGAGGCCCTGTGGGGCTGGAAACGCTGGCGGCTGCCATCGGAGAGGATGCCGGAACGATAGAGGATGTGTACGAGCCCTATCTGATCCAGAACGGTCTGCTCAATCGCACGCCCAGAGGGAGGATGGTCACGGATCTGGCCTATCGGCATTTTGGGCTTGAAATTCCCACCTGAGACAGATATAATAAAATTGTGGTACTGTAATGCACGGTAAGGGAGAGGCGTTCATGGCAATCAAGACAGATACGGAAGTGATCATCGCCGGTAAGGTTTTTACGCTGAGCGGGAATGAAAGTGAAGAGTACCTGCAGAAAGTGGCTTCCTACATAAACAATAAGATAGCTGAATATAACGGAAATGACAGCTTTAAAAGACAACCCATGGATATACAGAATGTGCTGTTACAGTTAAACATAGCGGATGATTACTTTAAGGCTAAAAAGCAGATCAGTATTCTGGAAGAGGATCTGAAAAATAAAAACGACGAGGTGTATGATCTGAAGCATGATCTGATCGCTGCACAGATGAAGCTGGAAACAACTGAGAAAAAAGTGCAAGAGCTGCAGGATCAGGCGAATGAAAATGCGAAACAGATCGTCCGCATGGAAACAGAATTAAAAGAACGGAAAAAGTAAACAGGAAGCCAGGCTCAAGGGGCCTGGCTTTTTTCGGATTCAGTTCGGAGCGGTAACTATGAGTGATTTTGTGGAACTATTGGCGCCGGCCGGCAGCTATGAAGCCTTTTTGGGAGCGTTGAATGCCGGAGCGGATGCGGTGTATCTGGGCGGTGATCGATTTGGCGCCAGAGCTTATGCGGAAAATCTGGATACGGAACAGATCTGCCGTGCGCTTCATATTGCCCATTTTTATGGCAGGAAAATATATCTGACGGTGAATACTCTCTTAAAAGAGCGGGAACTTTCCGGACTCTACGAATATCTTGCACCCTTTTATGATGCGGGATTGGACGGCGTGATCGTACAGGATCTGGGCGTGTTCCGCTATATAAAAGAACATTTTCCGAATCTGCCCTTGCACGGCAGTACCCAGATGACGGTGACGGGGAAGCGTGGCGCGGCTTTTTTACAGGAGCAGGGTGCGGTACGCATTGTGCCTGCCAGAGAGCTTTCGCTGGAGGAGGTGCGGCGGATTAAGGAGGGGACCGGTATGGCGGTGGAGTGTTTTATTCACGGAGCCATGTGCTACTGCTATTCCGGACAGTGCCTTTTCAGCAGTATGCTGGGAGGCAGGAGCGGCAACAGGGGGCGCTGTGCCCAGCCCTGTCGTCTGCCTTATGAGATTTATGACGGGAAAAAACGCATTTCGGGGGAGGGATATCCCTTAAGCCTGAAAGATATGTGTACATTGGAATATTTACCGGCGCTGATCGACGCCGGGATCGATTCCTTTAAGATCGAGGGAAGGATGAAACGGCCGGAGTATGCGGCGGGCGTCACGGCGATCTACCGAAAGTACATTGATCTGTATTATCAGAAAGGAACGGCAGGATACCGCGTTGATCCCGCTGACATGGACAGGCTTCGCGGCCTTTATATCCGCAGTGAGATACAGCACGGATATTATGAGCGGCATAACGGAAGAGAGATGATCACGCTGGAAAAGCCCGGTTATCAGGGCTGTGACGAGACGCTGCTTTCCCGGGTGAGAGCAGATTATCTCCATGAGACTGAGAAAATGCCGGTGCGGATGAAGGCAGTGGTGCGGGTGGGAGAACCTCTGCGGCTCCGGATATGTCTGGTGGAGGGGGAAGAGACACTCCTGTCCGGGGGGACAGATACAGACGGAAGGAAAGAAGCCGGGATATCGGTGGAAGCTGCAGGAGAAACCGTACAGCCCGCCAGAAAGGCTCCCTTGACGGAGGCGGATATCAGAAAACAGCTGTGTAAGACGGGAGAAAGTCTTCTGACGGTGACAGACTGTGAGGTCTGCCTGGAAGGGGACGGGTTCGTGCCGGTGCGGGCATTGAATCAGCTGCGCCGGGAGGCGGTGGAACGCCTGGAACAGGCGGTAATCACAGCACGGAGAGAAAATGTACAGAAACAGGAGAAAACCAGGGAAAATGACATAGATCGACCGAAACAGTCAAGGGTAAACGCCGGGACATCCATGCCGGTTTCGCCTCTGCTCTCACAGAAGGATAGCCTCGGAAAAGAGCAGACAACGAAGCCTGCCGTAGACTGTCTGGTCACTACTTATGAACAGCTGGCGGCTGTGTCGGAAGCGAATTGCAGGCGTATTTATCTGGAAAGCGATCTGCTTCTGGCGGAGCCTGACAGGATAGAGTCTTTTTTGGAAAGGCAGGAGCAGCGTTGTTATTATCTGGCGCTTCCCTACATTCTGCGGGATCGGGATGAGCGATATCTGGAGCGGCTTGAGGCGCTGTTTCGAGAGAATGTGGAACCGTTTTCCGGCGTGCTCGTCCGCAATCTGGAGAGTCTTTCCTATGTGCGGGCGCTTGCAGAAAAGGAGGAGAGAACTTCTTTCACTGACAGGATCATCGCGGATGCGGGTTTGTACTGTTTTAATGGGGAGGCGGCGGCCTTTTTACAGGCATACTGTCAGGAGATCACCCTGCCCTATGAGCTGAATGCGGGAGAGGCTTCCCATCTGACAAGGGCAGCGCATAATCTGGGACTTCAGGTGAGCCAGATCGTTTACAGCCGGATTCCCATGATGATCACGGCAAACTGCCTGCAAAGGACGGCGGATCGCTGTCTTGCCGGAAAAGAAAAAGGCGGAAGACTTTCCTTAAAGGATCGTCAGGGTGTGCTTTTTCCTGTGGTGTTAAATTGCGAACACTGTTATAATGTCATATATAATGCTGTGCCTTATTCCCTGCACACGGCAGAGAAGGAGCGGGAGAGGATCGGCGCGTCGGCACTGCGTTATGATTTTGTGCTGGAAGACGGCTCTCAGTGCCGGGAGATATTAATGGGGGAGTACCCCTTTACAGATTATACGACGGGACACTGTAAGAGAGGCATCGAGTAAAAGGAAACGAGTTATATGGAGCTGTATATCACAGAGCTTTCTAAATATTTTATCACCTTGTTCATAGCCTGCTATACGCTGGAATGTTTTTTGGTATTTCGCTTTTCGGATGAGGAGCGGAGGCGGGGCGGCTATATCCGCCAGAATCTGTGGATGTTTCTGGTGCATTTTTCATGCTTTCTGGTGATCTGTTTTGAGACGGGCAAGATCGAGTATCTGTTCTTTTATGTGCTCCAGCAGATCTTGTTATTCTCTACGGTCATGCTCTTTCGGATGATCTATCCGAAGGGGAATATGCTGATCGTCAATAATATGTGTATGCTCCTCAGCATCGGGTTCGTGATCCTCACCAGGCTTTCCTATGAGCGCGCAATCAAACAGTTTTTTATCGTGACGTCATCGATCATCATCGGTATGGCGATACCCTTTTTTATCCGCAATCTGAAATTTTTAAAGAGCCTGACCTGGGTCTATGCGGGGGTGGGGATCGTGGCGCTGGGAATCGTGCTGATTTTAGGTTCCGTCACCTACGGATCGAAGATTTCTTACTCTTTGGCGGGCGTTACCTTTCAGCCATCAGAGTTTGTAAAGATCCTGTTTGTCTTTTTTGTGGCCAGCGCATTCAGCGAATCCTGGGATTTCCTGCGGGTGACGGTGACAGCGGTACTGGCGGGCATTCATGTACTGATCCTGGTGGCTTCCAAGGATCTGGGCAGTGCGCTGATCTTTTTTATCGTCTATGTGCTTATGACGTATATTGCCACAGGCAAGGCAGTTTATCTGTTTTTGGGAACGGTCGGCGGCTGCGGCGCGGCGGTTCTGGCATATCGGCTTTTCAGCCATGTGCAGGTGCGGGTACAGGCATGGCGGGATCCCTTCAGCTGTATTGACGATGCGGGGTATCAGGTCACTCAGTCCCTTTTCGGGATCAGCAGCGGCGGATGGTTCGGGCTGGGGCTGTTCCGGGGGGATCCCACGGCGATCCCGTTGGTGGAGGCGGATTTTGTGTTTTCTGCGGTGGCGGAGGAATTGGGCATCCTCTTTTCCATGTGCCTGCTTCTGATCTGTATCAGCAGCTTTATTATGTGCATGAACATCGCCTTGAAGCTGCAGGATCGGTTTTACCGGCTGATCGCCTTCGGGCTTGGCGTTACTTATATCTTTCAGGTATTTCTGACAGTGGGCGGCGGAACGAAATTTATTCCCATGACGGGCGTGACGCTGCCGTTTATCAGCTACGGCGGCAGTTCGGTGCTTACTACGCTGAGTATGTTCTTTATCATAGAGGGACTTTATATTATCAGGCGGGATGAAGGAGACAGACGTGCCAAAAACAAAAAGCGAAAAAATTCAGTCGAGAGAAAACGAAGAGCAGTATACGCAGAGGAAGAGCCAGAAGACGAAGAAGAAACGTAACCGTCAGATCTTAGCGGTCACTTATGCCTTTGTGGCCTTGTTCTTCCTGATGATGGGGTATACCTGCCACTATGCGGTGACCCACAAGCAGACGCTTCTAAACAACAGCTATAACACAAGGCAGGAGATCCTGGTTGCTCAAAACAGCAGAGGAACGATCTATGCCTCCGGCGGACAGGCCCTTGCCATGACAGAGACGGATGTGGACGGGGAGGAGATCAGGGTGTATCCTTATGCCAATATGTTTTCCCATGTGGTGGGCTATGCTTCCAACGGAAAATTTGGCATAGAGGCGGCGGCAAACTATTATCTGATCAACTCCAATACCAGCCTTTCCGAGAAGGTGGCAAATGATATGGCCGGCGAGAAATATCCGGGAGACAGCGTGGTGACCACGCTGGATGTGGACTTACAGCAGATCGCATACGATTCTCTGGGCGTTTACAAGGGAGCGGTCATTGTGTCGGAGCCTTCCACGGGGCGCATCCTGGCTATGGTGTCGAAGCCGGATTTTGATCCCAATGAGATTGAGTCGATCTGGGATGATCTCCTTTCGGACAAGGAGAGCAGCGTGTTATTAAACCGGGCGACACAGGGATTGTATCCGCCCGGCTCCACCTTTAAGATCGTGACGGCGTTGGAATATGTCAAAGAGAACATTGACTCGTATAGTCAGTTTAGCTTTCAGTGTAACGGCAGCTTCACTCACGGGGAGGAACGTATCAACTGCTATCACGGGACTGCCCACGGCGGAGAAAACTTTACAAAAGCCTTTGCAAAGTCCTGTAATTCCGCCTTTGCCAGCATAGGCCTTCAGTTGGATCGGAAAAAGTTTGGAGATACCATAGACGAGCTGCTGTTCAATCAGGAATTGAAGGTGGATTTCTCTTATAATCAAAGCAGACTTCCTATGGGAGCGGATACGGAGGATGCCGATGTGATGCAGGCAGCCATCGGGCAGGGGACAACCCAGATCACGCCGCTGCATTTGAATATGATCACCTGCGCCATCGCCAACGACGGAATGCTGATGAAGCCCTATCTGGTGGAACGAGTGGAAACCCGGGAAAAAGCGGTGGTAAAACAGTATTCTCCGGATTCCTACAAGCGTCTGATGAGCGAACAGGAATCGCAGATCATGAAGGAATTGATGACTGAGGTGGTGGAGAGCGGCACGGGCACAAAGCTTTCCGGGCTTTCCTACACGGCTGCCGGCAAGACGGGGTCTGCGGAATATAACAGTGTCAAGACAGATTCGCACGCCTGGTTTACGGGGTTTGCCCCGGTGGAAGATCCCCAGGTGTGCGTGACGATCATTATAGAAGGTGCGGGCAGCGGCGGCGATTACGCCGTGCCTGTGGCGAAGCGGATCCTGGATGCGGCTATCCTTAATAGATAGCCGTTATCGTAAGCTCCGGTTTGGAGGAGAGGTCGATGAGACTGCCATCCTCCCGCTGTAAGAGCGGTCTGGAAAGGTTATCTTTATTGATGTTCATGACACGGGCCTCCTCATCGTTGCTCAAGCGCACCATAAAGTTAAGCTGTGTGGCCGCAATGTGGTAGAGGATAGGCTGCAGGATATCCTTGTCGTATTTCTCGTAGCCGTCCCGCTCGAAGTTTTCGATGATCTGGAAAGGGTGCAGGGACTGCCTGTAGGTGCGGATGGAGGTCATGGCCTCGTAGGCATCTATGACAGCGATATACTTGGCGAAAACATTGATCTTGTCGCCCCGAAGTTTGGAGGGGTAGCCGGAGCCGTCACAGCGTTCGTGGTGCATGAGGGTCGCCTTGATCACCTGTTCACCGATCTCGGTCTGGTCCTTCAACAGTTCGTAGCCCAGCATGGTGTGAGTCTTGAGTTTGGTGTATTCCAGGTCTGTCAGCTTGTCTGATTTCCATAAAAGCTCATGAGGAAGTTTGAGTTTTCCGATGTCATAAAAGAAAGCGCACTGGATCAGAACCACCACGTCCTCCTCAGAAAGCCCCCACCAGGTGCCGAAAACGCCGGCGATCAAGGCGGAGTTCAGGCAGTGGGCATGGGTCATGGTGTCCTCCCTGGGCAGCATATTGTACAGGAAATCCAGAAGTGATTCCCCGTTTCCGGCGCAGGCGGTGAGCTTTAAGTAGATATCATTAAGCTGACTGGTGCTTTTCCACACGCCGGTCTCTACGAAGCGGTTCATCAGCTTTGCGTAGA
>CAZUZZ010000071.1:0-7631 GCA_964625055.1 uncultured Bacteroides sp.
GGCTCATTGAAATTGCGGGGGATCCGAAAGCCAAGCATCTTACCGAGTCCCATCGCCATCACGGAATACCCCCAGAAATCAAAATAAATCTGAAAGGAATAGGCGAAAGCTCCCAGCCATGCCACCGACATATGGAGCCGTCCCGCCCCCGCCGTCATGATCAGATTCCAGAGCGTACCGATCTGGTTTGCCAAAAGCACCTTGAGCCCCAACCCCAGCGTGAAGAGCTTGAAGCCGTTCTCCAGATCACGAATGCGTACTCTCCTTGCTGCCAGCCGTTCAGACACTTCCTCGAAACGTATGATGGGGCCGGCGATCAGCTGTGGAAACATACAGATATAGGTGGCAAAGGTCAGAAAATCTGCCCGCTTCTGCACCGTCCCCCGATAACAGTCTGCCTGGTAGGATATCATCTGAAAGGTATAAAAGCTGATCCCCAGCGGCAATGCCAGCGACAATATCGGAAGGGCTTCCCGTCCCGCAAGGGTATTGATACTGCCCGCCGCAAAATCCCAGTATTTAAAGACAAACAGTACACTCAGATCAAGCACTGCCGCCATTGCCAGCGCGCGCTTTCTCCGTCTCTTTGCCTTTTGCTTCCGGTTTGACTGAGGAGAGCGGGGCTCCCAGAACATATAACAGTTCAGCCCATAGTTTGTCAGCACAGACAAAAGAAGCAGCAGAACAAAATACGGTTCTCCTACTCCATAAAAAATCAGGCTTCCCAGTAAAAGTATGATATTGCGACATTTAGGCAACGCTAAATAAGCGATTATAAAAATCGGTAAAAACCGAAATAAAAATCCCACACTCGAAAATAACATCGAAAGAACTCCCTACGCGAGTGAACACAAGCTAAAGTGGTTTATCCTATGTAAAAATCTATATCTAGTATATTCCAGGCAGAATCATTTGACAAGCCCATAAAACAAATTTAACAGGTTTTTCTGAGTCCTTTCGGATAATGGTTCTTGATCTGTCCCCCGGAAGCCTTTCCAAACCCCAGCGGATACCCTTCATAAACAAGCAATATCCATCCTCTCTCCTCCTGACAGGCCACACTCTCCCCGCGCAGGTAAGCCTTTGCTTCCTGCTCCGTGAGGATCTTTGTCCGGCCTGCCTTTTTCGGATCCAGAGAAAGCGCCAGTGCGTGAGCCGGCTCAAAGCGGTTCTTCTTCTCTGTCAAAAGATGCAGTCCCGGCCGCAGGATCTTCACTCCCGAAAGGGGGATCATCCCCTCCGGCACCAGATAAATCTGCTCTCCAAACCGCACAAGCTCCCCGGATCGGCTCTCTATCCATCCTGTCTCCAGTCCAAGCTCTTCTGTCAGAAAATCATCCACAAGTTTACATAACTCGATCCTGGATGCACGTTCGTTTGCCGCACTCTTTTTAGCACTCTTTGCAGTTCTCTCCTTATCAACGCTCTCCCGAGGCGCCTCTGTCTCGGCCTTCGCCCGCTTTCGCAGTCTGGCCACATAATGCCCCTCGCCCCGCAAAAGATGAGGCCACAGCCGCAGGGTATGCTCTATCCCCGGCGCCGGCTGCAAGGTCCACTCTGCCCGCCCCGATGAAAACAGATTCTTACAAGCAATCTCTTCTATGCTATATTCTTCATGTCTTTGCAAAAATGCACTGATCGTTCCCTCGTTCTCCTCCGGGGAAAAAGTACAAGTGGAATACACCAGCACACCGCCCGGTTTCAGCATCTTCGCCGCTTCCTCCATGATCATGGCCTGCCTGTCCGCACACATCCGTACGGCCTCCGGACTCCATTCCTCTCTTGCCGCCTCTTCTTTCCGAAACATTCCCTCACCGGAACAGGGGGCGTCCACCAAGATCCGATCGAAAAAGCCGGGAAACAGCGCCGCCATACGCTCCGGCTTCTCCGCACATACCACACAGTGGTAGATTCCCATACGCTCCACATTCTGGGAGAGGATCCTTGCCCGCTCTCCGACCACCTCATTGGCTACAAGCAATCCCTGACCCTCCATCCTTCCCGCGATCTGGGTGGTCTTGCCTCCCGGCGCAGCGCACAGATCCAGTATCCGTTCTCCCGGTGCGGGATCCAGTGCCTCCACCGCCGCCATCGCAGAGGGCTCCTGAATATAATAAGCTCCCGCCTCATGCAGCACATGACGGCCCGGCTGGTTTGCCGCATCATAATAATACCCTTCCCGCGCCCAGGAAATCTTTTCCAGCGGGAAGGGCATCACCCTGATAAAACCCTGCTCTGTGCCTTTCAACAGATTACGCCGCAGACCATACTGCCGGCCCTGACCATAGCTTGCCGCAAAGGCGTCATACTCGCTGCCCAGAAGCCTTCTCATCTTTTCTGTGAAGGCCTCCGGCAGTCTTTCTCTCTCATCCGTCATATCCTATACCAGAAGCGCTCCTCCAAAGAACGCCTTCTGTTCCTCCGTCACCAGGATCCGCAGGGGTTTATCCTGTTCCTTGCGATGCCCCAGTTTTGCCATAAATCTTCCGTAGGCTTTAAAGCCTCCTTTAGGGATGGGCTGGATCTTTACCTTATCAAGCTCCGCCAGCTCCCGGTCTCTCTTATAGCCGGCGCAGCTCTCCATCAGACATTCATCCAAAAGCTCCTCTGCATCCTCGGGCAGTTCTCCCTCCGCCAGCTCCAGATAGAGCAAGTACCGGGGCCGCCGTTTGGTATAATCTCCGTCCACACAGTATCCTTCCGCAGTGCACTCCGCCCGCCTCTGGAACTTCCGCATAGCGCTCTCCAGCTCACGCACATTCATCTTCTCGTCAGCGATATTGATCACCTGACTCTTCCTGTAGCAGACCCGTACGATCGGCGCCTGTCCCTTGAAGCCCACGACCTCCACCACATCTCCGATGGCATACCGGTATGCGCCCGAAAAGGTTGTGATCAGCAGCTCATACTTGGCTCCAACCTCCACATCGCGGATGGTGTACATTCTATAACCGTCACCGGACTCTGAGAAGAATTCATAAAAACAGGTATCCGGCAGAAGAACATAGTACGCATCCTCCGCATTTAATTCACTGGCAATGCCAAAGCATCCCTCCGATGCCGCATAGGTAAAATAGTGAATGTGCAGTTCCCCGACATACCGTTTCAACATATCCATATAAGGTGCAAACATACTGCCGCCGATCACCCGACAATACCTGACCTTAGGCCAGATCTTCCGCACTAGGCCATCCTCCAGATTCTCCTCGGCAATCTCGCGCAGCTGCGCCGCTCTCTCAGGATTGGCGGGCAGATGCTCCCGCAGATACTGTTCCCAGCTATGGCTCACCGCGAAGCATTCGCTGATCTCTCCTGTCTCAATATCCGAAAGAAATGCCTCCCAATTTTTCACCAGATAGCGGAACATTCCTACAAGACGATTCACAAAAACGCCATGGATCGCCGTAACATCCGCGCAGTCCAGTGCAAAACGCAGTTTGACATACAGCATATCTTCCATCTCTTCCGGAAACAACACCTCCCTGGGTGCCGTGTAGCGCCCGATATCTAATTCGTCTTTTGCCTCCAGATACCGGTGCAGGGCGCTCGCCCGCACACCGCTCATGGTGCCATCCGGCATAAAATCCCGACGGAATTCCCCGGTCTCAAAAATCTTGCCAAACAGTTCCTCATCCGCAGCGTCCGGAATCTGCTTCCGGATCGTCTCACGAATCAGGTCATTCCAATAGAACTGCTGTCTCTGAATATCCCGCTCCAAAATCGGCACATACTTCGGCGAATCCGTGCTGCCGGAGCTGATGCAGTAATACACAGGCTTCTCTGCTGTGAGCAGTCCCTCTTCCCCTTCCACCTGACGCTCTATGATGGCTTCATAATCATAATGAAACGTAATGGGCAGCTCCTTCTGATACTCCTCAACAGAGTGAATGTCCTCAAATCCGAACAGTTTCCCATACTCCGTATCTTTATTTTCTGCAAGCCTGTCCATCAGGAACTTCTCCTGCTCCGCAAACGCATTGCTGCATAGTTCCTCAAAACGGGCTATCGCACTCATTTCACCGTTTTCTCCCCCCATTGCCTCCTCCTTCGTCTTTCCCCAAAAATACAGTACAGATAATGACATTATATGCGATTTTTGACATAAAAGCAATAGGATGTTATTGCGTATTCTCTGCAAAACCGCTATAATGGCAAAGGATTGTATACATGAGAGGATAATGAGGAGGAAAATTATGACATCGACTATTTGTATCATCATTGCGATCATCGCCTATCTGGGCATCATGATCTATATCGGTATAGCTTATTCCAAACAAAGTACGCAGGCTTCGGAATTTTTCCTGGGCGGCCGCAAGCTGGGGCCTCTGGTCACTGCCATGAGCGCGGAAGCTTCGGACATGAGCAGCTACCTGTTGATGGGTCTGCCGGGTCTTGCCTATCTGTCCGGCCTGTCTGAGGTGGGCTGGACCGCCATCGGTCTTGCTGTCGGCACCTACTTAAACTGGCTTTTTGTCTCCAAGCGGATCCGCCGCTATTCCAGCCGGATCGGTTCCTTTACCATCCCGGAATTTTTTGCAAAAAGATACGGCGATGACAAACACATTCTGACCTGTATCGCCGCCGCTGTCATCGTGATTTTCTTTGTGCCCTACACGGCATCCGGCTTTGCGGCCTGCGGCAAGCTGTTCAGCACACTCTTCGGCATGAATTATATCGTGGCAATGCTCTTAAGCGCCGCTGTCATCGTACTCTACTGCACGCTGGGCGGCTTCCTTGCAGTGAGCACCACCGACTTTATCCAGAGCATTACCATGACGATCGCACTGTTGATCGTAGTCGGTTTCGGTGCCGTTGTCACCGGCGGTTTTGGACAGATTATAAACACGGCAAGCAGTCTTCCCGGGTACTTGAGTCTAGTGCGGAGCTACTCTCCGCAGACCGGCTCCGCCACCCCCTACACCCCGCTTATGATCGCTTCCACGACGGCATGGGGTCTCGGCTACTTCGGTATGCCCCATATCCTGCTTCGCTTTATGGCGATCGAGGATGAGGAAAAGCTGACCCTTTCCAGAAGGATCGCCTCTGTGTGGGTGGTGATCTCCATGGGCATTGCCATCCTCATCGGCGTGGTGGGCTACGCCCTCTCCCAGGCCGGATTCCTTCCCATGCTGGAAGGCAGTAACTCCGAGACGGTCATCATTCAGATCGCTTCCGTATTAAGCTCTTACGGCATCATCCCCGCATTAATAGCAGGCGTTATTCTATCTGGTATTCTGGCGGCTACCATGTCTACCGCCGATTCCCAGCTGTTGGCGGCGGCATCCAGCATCTCTCAGAATCTGGTACAGGATTTCGGCAAAAAGAAGCTGGATACCAAGGCTTCCCTGCGCATTGCCCGAATCACGGTCATCGTCATCTCTCTGATCGCGGTCTTCATCGCTCAGGACCCTGACAGCTCCATTTTCACCATCGTATCCTTTGCCTGGGCCGGTTTCGGCGCTGCTTTCGGTCCGGTAGTACTTCTGGCGCTGTTCTGGAAACGCTCCAATAAACAGGGCGCCATCGCCGGTATGATAGCGGGCGGCGTTATGGTCTTCGTCTGGAAATACGGCATCGCCGCTCTGGGCGGGGTTTTCGCCATCTACGAACTGCTTCCCGCATTCATCGTGGCGCTCCTTGTGAATGTGATCGTTTCCCTTCTGACAAAGGAGCCCGATGAGAAGATCGTGCAGATTTTTGACGAGGTGATGGGAAAATAATCCGGCACCCACATATACAGAAAGCCAAAAGACGGTCTCCGGTAAGAGATCGTCTTTTTTTGCATTTTATAAAATAATTTAGATTATCTCATCTTTTTCTTGTGCATATTTATATGAAATTATTTAGCTTTAATTGACGAAAAGGTATTTTTTGTATATAATTTTATTGTTATCATTGTTGCTATAGTATTTTATAAAGTAATAAATCTTCTTACTATTTATCGGGAGGAAATCACCTTGCTGCACATTACTTCATTGACCGACGGTTTGGACATCTTTAAAGCCCTTGGCTCCGATGTCAGAATTGAACTTTTAAATATTCTGCTGGATAATAACAGCATGAGCATGAACGAACTTGCCTCTCGCCTGAACATTACCAACGGTGCGCTGACAAGCCATATCAAGAAGCTGGAAAGCTGTGGACTCATCTCCATTTCCTCGGAGTCAGCAGGCCACGGCAACCAGAAAATCTGCTCTGTACATCTGGATAAGATTCTGATCGATCTGGAAAGACAGGAGGATATCCTGAACGTGTACAGCACCGATGTAAAGGTTGGTCATTACTCCGTTTACCGGATCTGCCCTACCTGCGGTCTGGCCTCCGATAAGGCATTGATCGGCGAGGTGGACGATTCCCGCTACTTTGATCACCCGGACCGCTACAGCGCCGACATTCTCTGGTTTACGAAAGGATTTGTGGAGTACAACATCCCGAATTTTATCCCCAGCTTCCAGAAGATCACCCAGCTTACCATCTCTGCAGAGTTGAGTTCCGAGGCTCCCGGCGTCAACAACGTATGGCCCTCCGATATCTCTTTCTATATCAATGATGTGTGTATCGGTAACTGGCTCTCCCCCGGAGATTTCGGTGATTCCAGAGGGCTCTTTACCCCCGACTGGTGGTTCCCGAACTGGAATCAGTACGGCCTTTTAAAGCTTCTCGTGGTCAACCGCAAGGGCACCTTTATCGACGGCCTTAAGATTTCCGATGTGACCATCGACAGCCTCCATCTGGATTACCGCAGCAGCCTCCGCTTCCGCCTGGCAGTGGATGACGATGCGGAACACGTAGGCGGGCTGACCATCTTCGGAAAAACCTTCGGCAACTACGGTCAGGACATCAAGGTAAATATTCATTATGCGCCTATGGAAGAGACCGAATAAAAAACCTGTGGGATTCGATTTCCCACAGGCTTTCTTTTAATTTGCCACATCACTGCTGTTCTTAATATTTCACGCCCCAGACGCTCTCATTGTTTCCTACCGCGCTGAAGGTCATAACCTGAGTTCCCGCCTCGTCATTCATCTGGCAGAACACACCGCTGTAATCCGTGCCCTGATAGGAAACCTTCATATAGCAGGTGTTATCTTTCATTTCCCAACTGCCTTCCACACCATCGCCATAAACCTTGCCGCTCTCATCCAGATACAGGATAAAGGGCTGCGCGATCTCGGCGTTAATCGCTGTTCCCTGATTGATCACATAGTATCTTCCCGCCACATCTGTCATGCTATAGCCGCTCTCCGATACGGTCTCGCCGTCCGTCGCATAGGGCAGCATACAGGGCCAGCCTTCCTCATTGACGATAAACTGATGTACTCTCGGCTCGTGTTCTTCCGTTTTATTGTCAAAACGGGTATGATTCACAATATACTTTTTACCGTCTTCATCGACGAACGCGGAATTGTGACCGGTAGCCATATAAGCCATCTCCAGACTGGGCAGGAAATAGTTCCCGGACAGCTTAAGACCATAAGGATAATGCTCCGGATTATCCGTGTCCATAGGATACTCGCCGTTCATGTCCACATAATCCCCGTCTATGGTCTCTGATCGGAACACACGGATCTGGTAACCGCCCTCTCTGGCTAATCCGCCATAAGAGACAAACAGATAATAGTAGCCGCTCT
>CAZUZZ010000072.1:0-2703 GCA_964625055.1 uncultured Bacteroides sp.
ACTTTGTGTGAAGGAAAGATACCTGCGTTTAGCTGGGTAGAGGTTATCGAATGAAAACAAAGATTACAGAGCTTTTGGGGATCGAATATCCGATCCTGCAAGGCGGTATGGCCTGGGTTGCAGAGTACCATCTTGCGGCGGCTGCATCAGAAGCGGGCGCGCTGGGTATTATCGGCGCGGGCGGCGCACCGGCAGATTTTGTGCGCGAACAGGTGCAGGAAGTGAAGAAGCTGACGGATAAACCCTTTGGCGTAAATGTAATGCTGATGAATCCGGAGGCAGATGCCATTGCAGAGATGGTTGTGGAGGAAGGCGTTAAGGTGGTGACCACCGGCGCCGGAAATCCGGGGAAGTATATGGCCATGTGGAAAGAAGCCGGAATTCGAGTGATCCCTGTAGTGGCCAGTGTGGCTCTTGCAAAGATGATGGAGCGTGCCGGTGCGGATGCGGTCATCGCGGAAGGAATGGAGTCCGGCGGGCATATCGGCGAGGCGACAACGATGACACTGGTGCCTCAGGTAGTGGATGCAGTAGGCATTCCCGTAATTGCCGCAGGTGGTATTGCGGACGGCAGAGGTTTTGCGGCAGCTACGATGTTGGGTGCGGAGGCAGTACAGATCGGTACCCGTTTCCTGGTGGCAAAAGAGTGCACCGTACATGATAATTATAAAAAGAAAGTGATTGCGGCTAAGGATATTGATTCAGAGGTCACCGGCAGGTCTAACGGGCATCCGGTCCGCCAGATCCGCAATAAGCTGACCAGAGAATATCTCCAGATGGAGAAGGATGGCGCTTCTTTTGAAGAAATGGAGCGGCTTACTTTAGGTTCTCTGCGTAAAGCGGTGGTAGAGGGTGATATGGTATCCGGAACCATTATGGCTGGACAGATTGCCGGTATGGTCAAAGAAGAACAGACCTGTGCAGAGATCATTCGTGAGATCATGACACAGGCGCAGGCGCTTTTAAAGATTTAGAAAAAGGGCAAGTTATAAAGCTTGCCTTTTTTGGGTGTAAATACTTTGAATTTCAAAATATTTAATTATGGCGATGAAAATTATGAGAAAAACGGAGGTTATTATGGGTAAGACAGCGTTTATGTTCCCGGGACAGGGAGCGCAGTATGTGGGTATGGGTAAGGATTTTTATGAGCAGATTCCGGTTTGTAAGGAGATGTTTGAGCTGGCAGGCAAAGCGAGCGGTCTGGATGTAGTGGCGCTCTGCTTCGAGGAGAATGAGCAGATCAATATTACAGAGTATACACAGATTGCCATGCTGGCAGCGGAGGTTGCCATGTTGAAGGCGATCGAGGAAAAGGGACTCAAGCCGGATGTGACCGGTGGCTTAAGCCTGGGTGAGTACGGTGCGCTGGTAGCCAGCGGCGTGATGAGCCCGGAGGATGTGTTTAAGGTAGTGCGTAAGCGCGGTATCTATATGCAGGAGGCAGTACCGCAGGGCGGCGCCATGGTGGCAGTGCTGGGACTGGACACGGCAGTGATCGAGCAGATCTGTGAGGAGACGCCCGGCATGGTGACTATTGCGAACTATAATTGCCCCGGACAGATCGTTATCACGGGGGAAGAGGATGCAGCGCAGGCGGCGGTAGAGAAGCTGACAGCAGCGGGGGCGAAGAGATGCGTTCCTTTGAAGGTCAGTGGACCTTTCCATTCTCCGCTTTTAGTGGGTGCAGGTGAAAAGCTGGCGACAGAGCTTGAGAACGTGGAGATCCACGATATACAGATTCCCTATATTGCCAATGTGACGGCAGATTACGTGAAGGACAAGTCCGAGGTGAAGCCACTTTTGGAAAAACAGGTTTCCTCCTCCGTAAAGTGGCAGCAGACCGTAGAGCGGATGCTCGCGGATGGCGTAGATACCTTTGTGGAGATCGGACCCGGCAAGACGTTATCCGGATTTATGAGAAAGATCAATCGGGATGTAAAGGTGATCAATGTAGAAAAAGTAGAGGATCTGCAAAAGCTGGATGAATTAGTATAAAGAGAAAGGAAGGATAGAGGATATGCTGACAGGTAAGGTAGCTCTTGTGACCGGCGCAAGCCGCGGAATCGGAAGAGAGATCGCTTTGACGCTGGCGGAGTACGGAGCGGATGTGATCGTTAATTATAACGGCTCACGGGAAAAGGCGGAGGAAGTGGCAGAAGAGATTCAGAAGATGGGGAGAAAAGCCGTTGCCGTGCAGTGCAGTGTGGCGGATTTTGAGGCCTGCGGACAGATGATCACGGATATGCTCGCGGAGTTTGGACACATTGATATTCTGGTGAACAATGCAGGAATCACAAAAGATAATCTGGTGATGAAGATGACAGAGGAGGATTTCGCTGCGGTCATAGACACAAACCTGAAGGGCACCTTCCACACCATCAAGCATATGTACCGTCCTTTCTTAAAGCAGAAGGCGGGCAGGATCATCAATCTGTCCTCCGTGACGGGCATTCTGGGCAATGCAGGTCAGGCAAATTATGCGGCATCCAAGGCCGGTGTGATCGGTCTGACAAAATCTATGGCAAGAGAGCTGGCCAGCAGAAATATCACGGTCAACGCGGTTGCTCCCGGGTTTATTGATACAGATATGACACAGGCCATGACAGATACAGCCAAGGAGGCTACTTTGGCACAGATTCCCTTAAAGAGGGTGGGTACGCCGAAAGATATTGCGGAGACGGTAGCTTTTCTTGCCAGCGATAA
>CAZUZZ010000072.1:2803-7443 GCA_964625055.1 uncultured Bacteroides sp.
ATGAGCAGACGAGTTGTAGTAACGGGAATGGGGGCAATTACACCCATCGGGTTAAGTGTAGACGAATTCTGGGCCGGCGTTAAGGAGGGGAAGATCGGATTTGCACCGATCACGAAGTTTGATGCTTCCGAATTTAAGTGTAAGCTGGCTGCAGAGGTCAAAGGATTTGACGGTAAAAATTACATGGATTTTAAGGCGGCCAAAAGAATGGAGCCTTTTTCCCAGTATGCAGTAGCCGCAGCTAAGGAAGCGCTGGAGGATGCGGGAATCGATATGGAGAAAGAGGATCCTTACCGCGTAGGTGTGGCGGTGGGTTCCGGTACCGGTTCTCTGCAGGCGATGGAGCGTTCCCACAGCAGACTCTTAGAGAAGGGACCCAGCAGGATCGAGCCGCTCTTTGTACCGCTTACGATTTCCAATATGGCAGCGGGCAACGTGTCGATCCAGTTTGGTTTAAAGGGTAAGAGTATCAACGTGGTAACAGCTTGTGCCACCGGCACAAACTCTATTGGTGAGGCGTTCCGAACCATTCAGTATGGCGATGCCGAAGTGATGGTGGCGGGCGGTACGGAAGGCAGCGTATGCCCCATCGGTATCGGTGGCTTTTCCGCACTGACGGCGTTAACCTCTTCCGAGGATCCCGAGCGTTGTTCCATTCCCTTTGACAAGGAGAGAAGCGGTTTTGTCATGGGTGAGGGCGCAGCCGTTGTGATCTTGGAGGAACTGGAGCACGCGAAGGCGAGAGGCGCAAAGATCTATGCTGAGGTGGCAGGTTATGGCTGTTCTTCCGATGCCTATCATATCACTTCCCCGGCAGAGGACGGCGCGGGCGCGGCAAAGGCAATGGAGTATGCGGTGAAAGATGCCGGACTTGCGTTAAATGATATTACTTATATCAATGCGCATGGAACCAGTACCCATCACAACGATCTCTTTGAGACGCGGGCGATCAAGCTGCTCTTTGGCGACCATGCAAAAGATATTCGGATCAATTCCACCAAATCCATGGTGGGCCATCTTCTGGGAGCGGCAGGTGCGATCGAGTTTGTCACTTGTGTAAAAGAGCTGCAGGAGGGTTATATCCACAAAACAGTGGGCTATCAGGTGCCTGACGAGGAGTGCGATCTGGATTACTGTAAAGAGCCCTATAAGGAAGAATTTGAATATGCGCTGTCGAATTCCTTGGGCTTTGGCGGACACAATGCGAGCCTTGTAGTTAAGAAGTTTCACGAATAAAGGAGGAAACAGATATGTCACTTATGTTGGCGAAGGAGATCATGGAGATCATTCCACACAGACAGCCCTTTATGCTCATTGATACGATTGAAGAGCTGGAAGAGGGAAAGCGTGTGGTTGCCAAAAAATGTGTGTCTTACAATGAACCCTTTTTTGCGGGACATTTTCCGGGTGAACCTGTTATGCCGGGGGTGCTGATCGTGGAGGCGCTGGCGCAGACCGGTGCGGTAGCGATCTTAAGCCAACCTGAGTTCAAAGGCAAGACCGCTTATTTTGCGGCGATCAATAACGCGAAATTTAAAGGAAAAGTAGTGCCGGGTGATGTACTCACTTTGGAGACAGAGATCATTAAAATGAAAGGACCGATCGGCGTGGGTGCGGCGAAGGCTTATGTGGATGGCAAGCTGGTGACACAGGCGGAACTTACCTTTGCTATCGGGGAAGCGTAAAATGAAAGAAGCGAAACCCCTCATAATAGGGGATTTGATAGCTAGAGTGCCTGTTATACAGGGAGGTATGGGAGTCGGAGTGAGTCTCTCTTCTCTGGCTGGGGCAGTGGCGGCAGAGGGCGGAATCGGCGTGCTCTCGACGGCACAGATCGGATATCGTGAGCCGGATTTTGACAAGGATCCTATCGGCGCGAATTTGCGGGCGATCGGAACCGAAATAAAGAAAGCCAGGCAGATTGCAAAAGATGGTATTCTCGGAGTCAATATCATGGTGGCGACCAGAAAATATGAGGAGTATGTCAAGTCGGCGGTAGCAGCGGGTATCGATCTGATCATATCCGGCGCGGGCCTGCCCATGGATCTGCCCAAGCTGGTAGGTGGAGCAAAGACGAAGTTGGCACCAATCGTATCCAGCGTCAAGTCTGCGCAGGTTATTTTGCGCTACTGGTGGAAAAAGTATAATAGGCTTCCTGATGCCGTAGTGATCGAGGGACCCCTTGCGGGCGGTCATCTGGGCTTTCATAAGGAACAGCTTGAGGATATTGAGGGACTGCATTATGACGATGAGGTGCGGGCGATCATTGACCAGGTGAATGAGATTGCGACGGAACACGATACGAATATTCCTGTCGTTATGGCAGGCGGTGTTTACACTCGTGAGGATATGGAGCATTATTTGGAAATGGGTGCGTCGGGCGTGCAGATGGCGACCCGTTTTGTCACGACCTACGAGTGTGACGCGGATGAAGCCTACAAGCAAAGTTACATTGATGCGAAGAAGGAGGATATCGTTATCGTTCAGAGTCCTGTGGGAATGCCCGGACGAGCGATCTTAAATCCTTTTATGAGACGAGCAAAGGAGGGACAGATTCCCCACGAAAAATGCCATCTCTGCATCAGCACCTGTAAGGTTACGGATACACCCTACTGTATTACGGACGCGCTTATTAATGCGGTGAAAGGTAAAGTGAATGACGCGCTGCTTTTTTGCGGTGCGAATGCCTATCGGGCAACACATCTGGAGTACGTAAAGGATATCATGGAAGAGATGGGTGGTGGGAATAAATGAAAACAAGAATCATAGGAACAGGGAGTTGTCTGCCGGAGACAGTGGTGACAAATGATGATCTGTCTAAGATCATGGACACCTCCGACGAGTGGATTAGCAGCAGAACGGGTATCAAGGCCAGACATCTTGTGAAGGAGGAAACTACCGCGAGTATGTCTACAGAGGCGGCGAAACGTGCTATGGAGAATGCCGGCGTAACTGCGGATGAAATTGATCTGATCATTCTGGGGACGGTGTCGCCTGATTATGTGACCCCCGCTTGTGCCTGTGAAGTGCAGGCAGCCATCGGGGCGAAGAATGCAGTTGCATTCGATATCAATGCGGCGTGTTCCGGCTTTATGTTTGCCCTGAATATTGCGAACGCATACATACAGGCGGGACTTTATCAGACAGCTCTGATCCTGGGGGCGGAGACTCTTTCCAAGATCATAGACTGGAAGGATAGAGGTACTTGTGTGCTCTTTGGAGACGGTGCCGGAGCAGCGGTGGTACGAGGCGATGAAAAATACGGAATGCTTGCCTTTGACCAGGGCAGCGACGGTGTGAAGGGGGATGTGCTTGCCTGTCTGAACCGTACGAATAATAACCCGTTGGTGGAGACGGATCCGGCGCTTTGCTATGTTCATATGGATGGGCAGGAGGTTTATAAGTTTGCTGTGACAACAGTGCCGGCCTCCCTGCAAAAAACCATTGAGGCGGCAGGCCTTACAGCGGATGATATCGACTATTTCGCTCTGCACCAGGCAAATATCCGGATCATACAGTCAGTGTCAAAGCGGCTGCATATTTCAGAAGAGAAGTTCCCGATCAGTCTGGATCATTGTGGAAATATTTCGGCGGCCAGTGTGCCGATCCTGCTAGATGAGATGAACCGGAAAGGCCTCCTGCAGCCCGGCATGAAAATCGCGATGAGCGGTTTCGGCGGCGGGCTGACTTGGGCCTCAGCGGTGTTAGAATGGTAGATTGCTTAGTTGGCTTTTAGCTTTAATGCCAGAGAAGCAATCTGTCCTAAGATTTCTTTACAAGAGTTCATATTCTCCACGGAGGTCTCCGAGGTGCGCAGGCCTTCGGTGGAGGATGCAGCTACTTCCTCGCTGGTAGCGGAGAGCTGCGTTATATTTTCCGAGATCGTCTCGGTGGAAGTGAGGATGGCGTTTACGCTCTCCTCTGTTTTTTTCACGTTGGAAGACAGTTCGGACATTTCCTGATAAATATTATCAAAACGTCCGCGCATATTCTCGATCATTTCATTTTGTGTGCGAACAGAAGAGGCAGACTTTTCGATACTGTCGTTGGCTGACTGTGCTCCCGCATTCAAGTCGTTGATGATGGCAGTGATATTGTTGGAAGCGTTTTTGGTCTGCTCGGAGAGTTCCCGGATCTCATCAGCCACTACAGCAAAGCCTTTGCCGGCTTCTCCGGCTCTTGCCGCTTCTATGGATGCGTTCAGGGCAAGAAGATTTGTCTGTCCGGCAATATTCAAGATCGTTCCGATAAATTCCTGTACGTTATTGACTTGGTTGGTCAGTTGCGAGATCACCTGTACGGTAGCATCGCTGGCATTGGAGACGTTTTCTGCCTGTTCCTTTAATTTTTGAATCTCGGCAGATCCTTCAGTGATCGTCTGCATGGTTCTGTCAGAGGATTTCAGCATAGAGCGGATCTCGCTCTCTGCCGTGTCGGAGGCACCGCGGATCTCCACGCACATGGATGCCTGTTCCTGAATAGATTCGGCGGTACTTTCAGTGCTGTCCGCAATATTTCCCATGGCAAAATTACAGGTATCTACGTTTTGTTTTAATTCATCCACCATCCTCATGGCGTCTTCAAAGTTTTTAGCAATATCGTCTGCCACCTGGGCCATGGTCTGGTTCATTTCTTCCTGC
>CAZUZZ010000073.1:0-7401 GCA_964625055.1 uncultured Bacteroides sp.
TAATTCTCCCTGATAAATCTGGTTTTCAGAATCGTCGTCGCATCGTTGGGCGAGCTGATCGTCAGATGAATGTCATCGTGCGTCGCATTAAACTCGTCCTCCACCGTCTTAAAATAGTTTGCCGCCTCCGGCTTGTACTGCACGATCTCGATTTCAATCCTGCCATCCGAAGAACTGCCGCATCCCTGAGCGACTGACGCCACTGCCGCACAGCACAGTACCGTCGTCAGGCTCTTTAATCCCTTTCTCTTCATTTCCCTTCTCCTTCCCTTTTTGCAATATGCATTATCAAAACGGATCTAAAGTGGATTTACTTGTAACATTATAACATACCATAATGCCACCAAAAATACCTCTATTTTGCGTGTTTTATGCCAATATACCACTTTTCTGCCCATACATTGAACTAACCTAGCATTTTGGTATATAATTAAGTATATTACCTGATGAGGTGAATTATGAGCGAAGTAATCTTTTCTGTTTTTCCAAGTGAAAATTTCGTGGATCTCGGCCTGTATCAGTTTGGCTGGGAGCATTGCACTCCCTCCCACTCCTTTGGTCCCGCCGCAAGGAATCACTATCTGTTCCATCTCTGTCTCTCCGGAACAGGTACGCTGTTCGCCGACAACAGCAAGGGCGACTCCGTCTCCTATCAGGTCATGAGCGGGCAGGGATTCATGCTCTTTCCCGGTCAGGTCTGTACCTATATTGCAGATCATGATATCCCCTGGGAATATGTCTGGATCGAATTTGACGGACTGCGCGCCAGAGAGACCGTAAATCTGGCCGGGTTAAGCATAGACCAGCCAATTTACAAGGCACACTATAAAGATATTGCGGAAACCATGCAAAACGAGATGCTGTATATCGTAAATCATAAGGAGGAATCCCCCTTTCATCTGATCGGGCACCTCTACCTGTTTATTGACAGTTTTGTCCGCGCCTCCACCTCCACACAGATCGGCAAAGGAAGCCGTCTTCGCGATTTCTACATTAAAGAAGCCTTTTCCTTTATCGAACAGAATTTCCAAAACGACATATCCGTGGAGGATATCGCCGCCTCCTGCGGCCTGAACCGAAGCTACTTCGGAAAGATATTTCATGAGACCACAGGAAAATCTCCGCAGGCGTTTCTGATCTCCTATCGTATGACCAAAGCCGCGGAGCTGTTAAAGCTGACCGAACTGTCCATCGCGGATATCGGAAACGCGGTAGGCTATCCGAACCAGCTTCATTTTTCCAGAGCCTTTAAAAATGTATATGGAGTCCCGCCAAGACAATGGCGGAATGAGAATAAAAGAATATAGAAAAACTCTCCCGCATGGGGAGAGTTTTTATTCTTATTTTTAGAGTGTAAATCTCTGCGTCTTTTCATTCTGCATTTCGCTGAGATCCACCAGCGTCTGCGTATCCGTGTAACATTCCTGAATGGAGTTCTCTACCAGCTGCATACCGGCGCTTGTCTCCTCCGCAGATGCGGAACTCTCTTCCACCACACTGCTCAGATTGGATACGGAATCCGATACGACTACTTTCAATTCATTTAAGATCTCCGTCTGTTTTCCGATGGTCGTTGCGACCTCGTCCACCATACTGATCTCCTTATACAGATTGCTGAAGGCATCCTGCGTTTCCTGCAGCTGCTCCTGCTGCTCTGACACGCTTTCCATAACTTCCTGCATCCTGTTGGTGGAGGTTTCCACGTTTGTAGTGAGTTCCTTTACGATCGTCTCGATTCCGGCAGCGCTCTCCGCAGATTTCTCCGCCAGAGTGCGGATCTCCTCTGCAACGACCGCAAACCCTCTTCCGGCCTCCCCGGCACGGGCAGACTCGATACTTGCATTCAGGGATAGCAGGTTCGTCTGGGAGGTCATATTCTTAATGACTTCTACCATCGTGTTGATATGCGTCGCGGACTCACTTGTCTGCTTCGTCTGTTCAGCCACCTCGCGGATCACATTCGTTGTATTTTCCGTGATCTCATACAGCTTTTTGATGCTTTCGGATGCGTTGTCAGAGAACTTCATCATCGTCTCAACCGAGACGCCCAGCTTATCCATTTCATCTTTCTCTACATCAATAACGCCGCCGAGTCTCTGCACCTTCTCGTTTACCACTTCCGTTTCTTCCGCCAGACTCACTGTCCCCTTTGCCATCTCCTCGACAGCCTGATTGGTATTATGTATGTTGGTAGTGATATCGCCGAATTTATTGCTGAAATCTTCACTGCTCTTTTTCATCTGTACACTGGCATTACTCACCTCGCCGATCATACCGGCCAGGGAAAGCTTCACCTGATTCAGAGACTGTGCGATCTTTCCGATCTCATCAGTACGGTTGATCAGCTTCGGATCGATCTCAAAGGAGAGATCTCCCTCCTCGATCTTACGCAGATTGACCTCCACTCTTCTGATTCCGCCTGCAATACGTCTGCCGCAGATCACGGATATCACCATCACCACTGCCAATATGACTACAATACCTGCACCGAAAGTGAACAGCATCTGACTAAACTGGGTTCTGATCTCCTGCTCCTTCGCTTCTACCTCCACCATCATATCATCAATGTAGTTGCCTGTCGTAATAACCCAGTTCCAGGGGGCGAACTTTTCAGAATAGGCAAGCTTCGGCGCAACCGTCACGCCATCCGCCTTCGTAAAGTAGAACTGATTGTAGCCGCCGCCCGCCTCCGCAGAGGCCATGATATTCTGGATGATCTTTACGCCGTTCTGATCTGTCAGATCATAGCGGTTATTTCCCTCCTGCTCCGGCAGGATCGGATGCATCACCAGATTGTAATCCGTATCATCGATCCACATATAACCCGAAGCGTCATCTCGATACCGCATACTGCGGATCTCTTCTTTCGCCAGTTCCTTCGCCTCTTCTTCTGTCAACTCTCCCGACTGGCTGCGGTCATAGTAAGCCTGAACGATGGAGACCGCCGCCTGAATCTCTGACTTGATCTCAAGGCTGTATCCCTCATTCATAGTCTCCTCATAAGTCTGTAAATTCTGATTCATGGATTTGCGCAGAAAAGAAATGCCAAGCGCCCCAAGAACGATTGCCGTTGCGGCTATCATAGCAAATATCATTAATACGAGGACAGTCGCAATACTGCTGGATCTTTTAGTTGTACTTTGTTCATTCATCTTGTATTTCCCCCCATATGAAATGTAGATAACTTTATTATACTCCTTTATCAGTCCTTTTCCAACATAACTTTTTCTTTCCATCGTTTCTTCTAAATGATACAATACTCCCATAAGAAAACAGAAAGGAGCCTCCTATGGCGAACAATTTTGAATTTTATAGTCCCACCCGCGTTGTCTTTGGAAGGGATACGGAACAAAGAATCGGAAAACTGATAAAGGAATACGGCGGCACGAATGTCCTGATCGTATACGGCGGACAGAGCGCGGTCCGTTCCGGCCTGCTTGCTCTGGTCAAGAATGCTCTGGATAAAGAAGGCATCCGCCATTTAGAACTTGGGGGCATTGTGCCCAATCCACATCTGGAAAAGGTCTATGAAGGCATAAGTCTGGGAAAAGAGAATAAAACCGACTTTCTCCTTGCCATAGGCGGCGGCAGCGCCATTGATACGGCAAAGGCGATCGGTTACGGTCTGACAGAGCCGGATCGGGATGTATGGGAATTATACCAACGTACCAGAAAGCCCATCGGCTGCCTTCCTATAGGCTGCATAGTCACCATCGCCGCAGCCGGGAGCGAGACCTCCAGCTCCTGCGTTATCACCAACGAAAAGACCGGAGAAAAGAGATCCTGCGGCAGCAGCTATGCCCGACCGAAATTTGCCATCATGAATCCCGATCTCACAAAGACACTGCCGGACTACCAGACACAGTCGGGCTGTACGGACATCATGATGCATACCATGGAACGGTATTTTACCAATGGAGAAAAAATGGAGCTTACGGATGAAATTGCTGAGGGTCTTCTGAAAACTGTTATGAAGAATGCGGTGATCCTTCATAAGGATCCTGATAATTACGAGGCAAGAGCCGAGGTAATGTGGGCGGGAAGCCTCTCCCACAACGGCCTGACCGGCTGCGGCAACAGCAGTGACGATTTTGCCTCCCACAAGCTGGAGCACGAGCTGGGCGGTATGTTTGATGTGACCCACGGCGCAGGACTTGCGGCCGTCTGGGGAAGCTGGGCAAGATATGTCTATCGGGATTGTCTGCCTCGCTTCGTACGCTATGCGCGGAAAGTCATGGGGGTGACCGCAGAAGGCTCCGACGAGGAGACCGCTCTGGCCGGTATAGACGCCACAGAAGATTTTTTCCGCAGCATCGGTATGCCCGTGACCCTCACAGAGCTTGGCATCTCACCTACAGATGAGGAGATCGAAAAGATGGCAAAAAGCTGTAACGATGCCTACGGAGATATCGGTTCTGCGAAAAAGCTGGGCCTGCAGGATCTGATTGCCATTTATCGGGCAGCCAGGTAGGCAGAATTTGTAGACGAAGCGCAAAAAACTCTCCCGTTTTGGGAGAGTTTTTCTTTTATCTGCACAATTTCTATTTTCGTCCCTTTGTACCCAAAAAAGTCGGGTCGCTCTGATACTCACGGAATTTCCTCTCAATCTCTTCCTCGGGCAGTACGCAGTGATAAATCTCCAGTCCGGCCACCTTGCCGTGGAAGGATTTCTGATACTCGTCCCCGCCTATGATCACCCGTTCCGGCACCTTAAGATTCGGCGCCTGATCCTTGCTGCCGATCAGCATACCGTTAAAATACAGTCTGACCAGTCCCGTGATCACATCATAGGAAACGCACATATAGGCCCACTCTCCGGGCACCGCATGACGACCGAAAATATCAAACCACTCGTTCAATTCCCTGTCGTCCTTCAGGCGGAACACACAGCTGCAGATTGCATCCGAGGGCACCAGACTTAAGAATCCGTCCATATAAGTTATGTAAACTACACTTGTCCATGACTGCATTTCCGCCGTGTTGACCCACAGGCAAATAGTATAACTCTCACTGTACATAACAGATTTCGGCAGGCTGACTATATTTTCTCCTACTTTTCCTCCGGGGAAGGAAAGTGCCATCTGCCCCGCTACCACACCGGTGTCATAGGTAATCCCCTCTCCCAGGATCTGCCCCTCGTTCTTTCCATCCGCGTCCTTAAGATGATGGTCAAAGGAATACACCGTGGGAATCCGGTTGCTGACAAAGAAATACCGGCCATGATACATCTCATAGAACGTTTCCGGCGGCTGCGGCTTTCCGTAAAAATCTCCCACACCCAGCTGCGCTCCAAAATTAGCCAGCGCACCCGCCTGTGTGGTATTCTCTATCCCCTGCGCCACGATCATAAAGCACAGATCGCGGCCCATACCGATCACATTTCGTAGCATCAGGAGAGGCCGTTTGTCATTCCCCGTCCCCGAGAGCAGCAGCCTGGAATCCAGTTTCAAAATATTGGCCGGAACACTTTGTAACACCTTAAAGGAAGAGGCAGAACCGAAGTTCTCAATGGCAATCTCAAACCCCAGATTGGACAGCGCTTCTACCGCATATACGATCTTCTCGCTGCGCCCCAGAAAACTCTCCTCCTCTATGCAGAGCTTGATCTCCTCCGGCTTGACCTGATAGGTCTCCAGACAATCTCTGATATGCTGCATTCCATCGCTCTGCAAAATAAATCTGGCAGATACGCGGACATAAATCTGAAGCGTCTCAAAGACCGTATTCCGCCATCTCTTTTTCCATTGACATATTTGTTCAAAAACCATCTTATCCAGTCTGGCTATCACACCGTACTGTTCCAGCACAGGGCCAAAGGTTTCTTCATCCAACACGTCCTTCCCCGGAAAATGCCAGTACAAGACAGCCTTCGCTGCATACACATCCGAGTTTTGCAGATAGATCATAGGCTGAAAGCGCAGTTCAAATTCCTCCTCCCGAAAGGCGGTGAGCGCTCTGTCTTTCATCGCCTTCTGTTCGGCAAGCTCCTTCCTTATAGCCTCATAGTTTACATAACTTCCTTTTCCGCTTTTCTTGACATAGTACATCGCCTCATCGGCCTGATCCAGAATCACAGACAGATTTTCAGGGACATTCTGATCGCAGACAAGACCAATGCTGAAAGAGAGTACTTCTCTCAGAGACTCCTCAAACTCCTCCCGCAGTCTGTGCTGCAGCAGTTCCAGCTTCTCCTCCATCCCCTCGCTGCACACTTTCGCATCGCAGAGCACCACAAACTCATCGCCGCCCAGCCGCACCACAAGCTGTCCCGGAAAAACATCCTGAAGAAGAGCGCTCACAAACATAAGCAGTTCGTCGCCCTTGGTATGCCCGTACACATCGTTGACCAGCTTAAAATTATCGATATCCATATAGAGACAATGGACGCTCGCCCCGTCAGGCAGCGCCTCCCAGATCTCGTAAAGCCCTCTTCTATTGACCATATCGGTCAGATAATCAATGTTTTTCTCATTCTTTACACGGTCAATCAGATTGTCAAATATAGTTTTCATGTTCGCCCTCATTATGTATATATATGCAGTGCAGCTCCTCTGCTCTCTAATGAACAGTGCAGCTCGATTCCGCTTCGCTCTATCTCAGAAAAAGGAAGCTGCCGTTTCAACCGTTGATACGGTATCACAGCAGCTTCCGGCACTTGGAGTGTATGCCCGAGATTTATATCTCCTAACCCTTTACCGCTCCTGCTGTCATACCTTCGATAAAGTATCTCTGGAAGCAGAGGAATACGATAAACACAGGGATAATACCAAACATAGACCCAGCGATCAATACATCATAGTTATTACCATACGGTGTGAGCAAAGTGTTCAGACCGATGGGAAGCGTAAACTTATCTGTGCTTCTGTATACGAGCATAGGCCAAAGCACGTTGTTCCATGCGCCCATAGCACACAGGATGGACATCGCAGCAAAAGCCGGCTTGGTGATCGGAAGCATGATCTTAAAGCAGATACCGTACTCGGTAGCGCCATCGATACGTCCCGCGTCGAGCAGATCTTTGGGCAGTCCCGTCATATACTGTCGGAAGAAGAATATGGTGGACGCCCCACACACACCCGGCAGGACAACGCCCGCCAACGTGTCGATCAATTTCAAGCTGATCATTTCTTTATACAAAGGAAGGATCAAAATCTCAAAAGGAACCATCATTGTAGCGATGACCAGGAAAAACAGGAAGTTCTTCAGTCTATAGTTGTACATAGTCAAGCCGTACGCCACGATATAACAGATAAACAGCGTACAAACTACGGAAACTGCCGTCAGGATCAGACTGTTCTTATACCACATGAAATATCTATGACCGTCCACATTGTTGCCGAACAGATATTTATAATTCGCCAGCGTCATAGTGCTAAAGTCCAAATCAACGCTCAAACCTCT
>CAZUZZ010000074.1:0-7330 GCA_964625055.1 uncultured Bacteroides sp.
TGGTGGTGGAAGAAATGCAGCAGCAGAAGGTAAAAGAGAATGTAGAGATTCTCCGAGGAAACGGCGTGCATCTCTCCATCGATGACTTTGGCTCCGGGTATTCTTCTCTGGGTGTATTTGAACAGATCCCTGCATCGGTGATCAAGCTGGATCGATCTTTCTTATTAAATAATGAGAACCGCGAAAGACAGGTGCAGATCATGAAAAATATTGTAAATCTGGCCAGGGATCTGGATGCGCAGGTGGTCTGCGAGGGCGTGGAGACCCAGCAGGATACGGAGCTGATGATGGAGATTGGCGCATATGTAGCTCAGGGTTACCGGTATTGCAAACCGGTGCCGGAGGATGTGTTTGAGGGGATGCTTACATGAGGAAGAAGATCATGATCGGCCTATGTATTCTGGCGGCGCTTCTGTGCTTTACATATTGCTTTATTGTGTTTCGGATCCGCTCCGGGAGCCGGTTTTATCTGATCTGGGGTCTGAGCGGTCTGGCTCTTCTGGGGCTTGTGTTGATGCTTCAATTTGAGGTCTGGGGGAGATTGCCCTTGTTTTTACGCCGTTTGACCTGCATTGCGGTGGCGGTGGTTGTTTTGCTCTTTGTGATAGCGGAGAGTTGTATCTTTGCCCATTACAGGGATCAGGGAAGGCCGGATCTGGATTATATCATAGTTCTGGGAGCCCAGATGAAACCGGCAGGGCCAAGCGCGGTACTCAAGTTTCGTCTGGATGCGGCCTATGAGTATCTGACAGCCAATGAAAGCACGCTCTGCGTGGTGTCCGGCGGGCAGGGTGCCAACGAGCCCTGCACCGAGGCGTCGGGAATGCGGGATTATCTGGTGGAGAAAGGGATCGCACCGGAGCGGATCCTCATGGAGGACAAGTCTACGGACACCTCCGAGAATATCGCCTTCAGTGCGGCGCTGATCGGCGGGACAGATCATGAGGTGGGAATCGTCACCAACAATTTTCATGTGTTCCGGGGCGTGATGTTAGCCAGACACGCCGGATTTGAGAATGCCTGCGGTATTTCGGCACGCTCCAACATCTATTTTCAGCCCAACAATCTGGTGCGTGAGTTTTTCGGGATCATGAAAGATCTGGTGTGCGGAAATTTAATTTAGCGAGTGGGCGTGAACTGAACTGATATTTTACAGTTGGCTTGTGTCTGACAGTATGATAAGATAAAAAGGATATCAAGGAAATTACCTGGAGAAGAATGTGAGAGAGCAAAAGACAAAAGACCGGAATAAAATAGGCAAAGCGGCAGCTGTGGTCTGTCTTTCTCTGTTCCTGGCGGGCTGTGGCGCGGATGGACAGCCCAGCTATACCAAGCAGGGCATGGAGGCCGTGGAGGCGCTGGATTATGAGAAGGCGCTCACCCTGTTTCAGACGGCGGAGGAAAACGGAGAGGATGAAAGACTCCTCTACCGCGGTATGGGATTGGCCTATCTGGGAAACACGGATTATGAGTCTGCCATAGCCTATCTGGAGAAGGCGCTTCAGATGGGAAGCGCCAGGGTGGAGAACCTGGATTTTGATATCAATTATTACCTGGCTACGGCATATTTTAAGAACGGGCAGAAGGAAGAGGCAGTGGGCGTCTATGATGCAATCTTAGGACTGCGTCCGGAGGAGACGAACGCCTTCTATCTGCGAGGCTGTGTCAAGCTCTCGGAGGGAGACTTTGAGGGAGCGCAGACGGATTTTGATACGGCGGTCACACTGGATCCGAAGAATTATGACCAGATGATCCGAATATATATGGTGTTGGAGGAGTACGGCTATAAGGAAGCGGGACAGGTCTATCTGCAAAACGCCATGACGGAGAATGAGAAGTCGATCTCGGATTATGATATGGGCCGGATCTGTTATTATATGGGAGATTACGAGAACGCCCGCAATTTTCTGGAGAGATTGAAGACGACCACGGACTATGGCGCGGCGCTTTATCTGGGCCGGACCTACGAGGCGCTGGGCGATTATAACTATGCGGCAAGCATTTATGCGGGCTATGTGGAGTATGACCAGACTAAGGCGGAGATCTATAATCAACTGGGACTTTGCCGTATGCAGATGGGAGAGTATGAGACCGCGCTTGACGCCTTTCAGACTGCGATGAATATTGAGAACAATGGCATGATGCAGACCTTGAAATTTAATGAGATCGTTATCTATGAATACATGGGTGAATATAAGACGGCGGCGGCTCTGATGAACAGTTATCTGCGCAGCTATCCGGACGATGAGACTGCCAAACGGGAATATGAGTTTTTGCAGACCAGATGATATAATAATAATCAGGAAGGGAGAACATATTATGAAGAGTACTTATGTGCGTGTAAAGGGCATTATCAAAAAGGGAGACACTTATCTTCTCTTGAAAAGGTGGGTGGATGACCGTATTCCGGAGCCTTTTGTCTGGGAGTTTATTGATGCGGAGGTGCCGCACGGGGATGCGCCGGACGAAACGATGATAAGTGCGATCACGGAACTTCTCTCTGTGAACGCCAAGATCGAGAAGATTGAATATACCTGGTCTCAGCTTCTCGGCGAGACGCATTGCGTGGGCATTGCTTACATCTGTTCCATCCCGGAGGACGAGGAGTCTCATATCGTCCTGACGGAGGACTACGGAAGCTATGAGTGGGTAACAAGAGAGCAGATTCCGCACTATATTGACAACCAGTATGTATTAGCGGATTTGGAGGGCAAGGAGCTTTGATCAATACATTAGTAGATAAAATCAAAAAACTGGAAGCGCCTATCGTGGTCGGACTGGATCCGACCATGAAGTTTGTGCCGGGTTATATCAAGAAACAGGCTTTCGCGGAGTACGGAGAAACCATGAAAGGCGCGGCGGAGGCGATCTGGCTCTACAATAAGGGGATCGTGGATGCTGTATGTGACCTGGTGCCGGCTGTGAAGCCGCAGATCGCCATGTATGAGCAGTTCGGTGTGGAAGGTATGGCGGCTTTTCAGAAGACAGTGGCCTACTGTAAGGAAAAAGGGCTCGTGGTGATCGGTGATGTCAAGCGAGGTGATATCGGCTCTACATCCGAGGCTTATGCAGTGGGACATCTGGGGCAGGTACAGGTCGGTGATACCATGTGCCGCGGTTTCGACGAGGATTTCGCTACAGTGAATCCGTATCTTGGTTCTGACGGCGTGAAGCCTTTTATGGAAGTGTGCAAAAAGGAGAAGAAGGGTCTTTTTATTCTGGTCAAGACCTCCAATCCCAGCAGTGGAGAATTTCAGGATCGTCTGGTGCTGCCCGAGAATGCGACCGATATTTCCGGAGCGCGCCCTCTCTATGAGGTTGTGGGCGAGAAGGTGGCTGCCTGGGCTGCGGAGCACATGGGAGAAGAGTACAGCTATATCGGCGCTGTTGCGGGCGCGACCTATCCGGAGATGGGTAAGGTGCTGCGACGTATCATGCCCAAGTCCTATATTCTGGTGCCGGGATATGGCACTCAGGGCGGAAAGGGCAAGGATCTCAAGCATTTCTTTAACGAGGATGGCCTTGGAGCAATCGTTAATTCTTCCAGAGGTATCATTGCTGCCTACCAGCAGGAGGCCTATGCGAAATACGGAGAAGAGAATTATGCGGATGCATCGAGAGCCGCCGTGCTTGACATGAGAGAGGATATCAAAGCGGCTTTAGGTTAAGGGGAAATTGAATATTCTGTTCAAAAAATCAAATACTATCCTGTAGGAAAGAACGAAAACACCTAGGAATGGAGGATAGTATGTTAGGAAAGCAGAGTATTCGGTTTGAAAAGAAGCCTTATATCATAGGCAGCGGCTCCATCGTGGGAAACAAGGAAGCAGAGGGTCCTATGGGGGAGCTGTTTGACAAGATCGGTTATGACGATAAATTCGGAGCTGCAAACTGGGAGGAAGCGGAGAGCAGCCTGCAGAAGGAGGCGCTGGAGATCGCCCTTTCCAAGGCAGGACTGAAAAAGGCGGATATGCAGATTGTCTTTGCGGGAGATCTGCTGGGGCAGTCTATTGCCAGCAGTTTCGGTATGGCGGGGTATCAGCTGCCCCACGTGGGGCTTTACGGTGCCTGCTCCACCTGCGGCCTGTCCCTGACTATGGGCGGTGCAATGATCGCCGCCGGGTTTGTGGAGAAGGCGGCCTGCATCACTTCCAGTCATTTTGCCAGCGCGGAGAAAGAGTTCCGCTTTCCTCTGGCCTACGGAAATCAGCGGCCCAAGTCGGCGACCTGGACGGTGACGGGGAGCGGCGCCTTTATCCTGTCTGCGGAGCCGGGACAAAAAGTGCGGGCTGTGATGGAGGGAGCCACCGTCGGTAAGATCGTAGAGTACGGCGTGAAGGATTCCATGAATATGGGTGCCTGTATGGCTCCTGCGGCGGCGGACACGATAAGGCAGAATCTGGAGGATTTCGGAAGAAAGCCGGAGGATTACGATAAGATCATTACCGGCGATCTGGGGATGGTAGGGCAGAAGCTTTTGTTTGACCTGCTCGAAGAGCAGCAGATCGATATCAGCAGACAGCATATGGACTGTGGTATCGAGATCTATGAGAGTGAAAAGCAGCACACGGATGCGGGCGGCTCCGGCTGCGGATGCAGTGCGGTGGTGCTGTCGGCCTATATCCTGAAAAAGCTGGAGGAGGGCGTGTGGAACCGGGTGCTCTTTGTGCCGACAGGAGCGCTTCTTTCTAAGACCAGCTACAATGAAGGACAATCGATTCCGGGAATCGCCCACGGGGTGGTGCTGGAACATTATGAGGGGTAAACGGAGTATAATAATAGTGTAGGATATGGGGCAGAGATTCAAACGAGTCTCTGCTTTTTTACAGCTACTGATAGAGTTATGTAAACTAATTTACAAAGTATGCCCAAAAAAGTGCAATCTATACCATATCTATCAAAAAATAACGCACATTATGATATAATCTGTTCGAAAAAGTAGACCCTTTTATCAAAGAAGGATTACTAATAATTAAGAACAGGGAAGGGACACACGATGACGATTGAAAAGAAGGAAAACGGAAGTGAGATCACATTGCTGCCTGCGGGAAGACTGGATACCACCACGGCGTCGCAGCTTGAGGAGCAGATCAATGCAGTTTCCGGGAGTGCGGAGAGGCTGATACTGGATTTTCAGGAGCTGGATTATCTGTCTTCCGCTGGATTGAGGGTTCTTTTGTCAGCACACAAGGCTTTTATGAAGCGGGGCAGCGGGGAAATGATCATACGCCATGTCAATGAGACCATCCAGGAAGTTTTTGAGGTTACGGGATTCATGGATATTTTCAACGTAGAATGAGCGAGGAGCGCATATGAAAGAATTGACAGTCGAAGCAACGGTGGAGAGCATTCCCGTAATTACGGATTTTGTGGACGAGCAGCTTGCACAGTACGATTGCCCGATGAAAGCCCAGGCGCAGATTGATATTGCGATTGACGAACTGTTCAGCAATATTGTCCACTACGCTTATCATCCCGGCACAGGACCTGCGACAGTGCGGGTGGAGGTGGTGGAGGAGCCCCTTGCGGTCATCATTACATTTATTGATCAGGGCGTGCCCTACGACCCGCTTGCAAAAGCGGACCCGGATGTGACATTGTCTGCGGATGAGCGGGAAATAGGCGGTCTGGGGATTTACATCGTGAAGAAAAACATGAACGAGATCACTTACGAATATAAAGACGGACGAAATATTCTGAAAATACGCAAGGAGCTGTAGCGCATATGCTGGAACAGATGGATCCTAAAGGATTGTACAGGGAAATTGTAACAAATATGCTGGAGGGTGTCATGGTGATCAGTATGAAAGGTAAGATCACTATGCTGAATCCGGCGGCGGAGCGTATGCTTGGTCTGACGCAGGAGGATATCGGGGATTCCTTCATCAATGTATTTTTTACAAGGGAGGGAACAGACGCCTTTACGGAGGCGATACTGGACACCGTCTATGAGAAGGAAAAAGTAAGCAATATGCCCGTGGATTACCTGTTGGAGGGAGAGACGAGAAATCTGTCCCTGACCACAAGCTATATTCATAACGACGGAGAAAAATCCGTGGTCGTGGTGATGGAGGATGTCACGGAGTTAAACGAGCTGCGGGATGCGCAGACTGCTCTTGATAAGATACGGAAGCTGAACAGGGAATATGAGAAGGCAAAGGATGAAGCCATTCGGGCAAATGAGGCGAAGAGCCTTTTTCTCTCCAATATGTCCCATGAGATCAGGACGCCTATCAATGCGGTTCTCGGTATGAACGAGATGATACTCAGGGAATGCGCGGACAGGCAGATTCTTTCCTATGCGGCCAACATCCGCAGTTCCGGCAAAACGCTGCTGTTTTTGATCAACGATATATTGGATATGTCCAAGATTGAATCCGGGAAAATGGAGATCGTCAGGGTGGAGTACGAGCCGGAAAACCTGATGATGGATCTGTGGAATGTGATATATCTGCGTGCCCAGGAAAAGGGGCTCGCCATCCGATTTTCACTGGATGAGACGCTGCCGAGAGTATTGTACGGGGACGATGTGAGAATCAAACAGATCGTGACGAACTTGTTGACTAATGCAGTCAAGTATACGCCTCAGGGCTCTATCGAGATGAAAGTGGCATATGAGCGGTCCGGCGGAGAGGAACTTTGCCTCATGATATCCGTAGCAGACACGGGTATGGGTATCCGAAAGGAGGACATGGGAAAGCTGTTCGAGAGCTTTCAGCGGCTGGATGAAGAAAAGAACCGCAATATTGAGGGAACCGGCCTTGGCATGAATATCACCATGTCGCTTTTAAAGCTGATGGACGGAGAGATGAAGGTGGAGAGCGAATACGGAGAGGGTTCCGTCTTCACCGTCACGATACCGCAGAGGATCGTATGCGACGAACCTGTCGGGGATTTCGAGTCCATCAGAAAGAGACGAGAGGAGAGCCTTGCCGGGAAACAGCAGTTCTTCGAGGCACCGGAGGCAAGCGTGCTTGTGGTGGACGACAACAGTATGAATCTCACCGTATTCCAATCATTGCTGAAACGAACAAAGATGAAGATCACCACGGCGGATTCCGGAAAGAAATGTCTGGAGCTTGTGAAAAAGGAACCGTATCATATTATCTTTATGGATCATATGATGCCGGAGATGGATGGTATCGAAACGCTTCACGAGATTAGGAAGCTTGCGGACTTTCCCAATAAGGATACGCCGGTGATCGTCCTGACGGCAAATGCGCTATCCGGTGCGAGGGAGAGTTATCTGAAGGAGGGGTTTGCCGACTTTTTGACCAAGCCCATTGACGGCGATCTGTTGGAGCAGACTGTGGAGAAATATCTTCCGGAT